>NZ_JAHBDR010000042.1:0-94878 GCF_019956575.1 Pseudomonas sp. A-R-19 | reverse complement strand
GGCGGTGGCTCTGGTGGCTCCGGAGGTGGCGGTCACGGTGGTGACGGCGGAGGTGGCCACGGTGGCGGCAACGGCGCGGGTGGCGGTGGCGCCGGCAACGGCCATGGCGCTGGTGGTGATCATGGCGCTGGAGGCGATCATGGTGCTGGTGGCGATCATGGCGCTGGTGGCGATCATGGTGCTGCAGGAAATGGCGGCCCGGGGCGCGGCGACGCTGACCATGGTGCTGTGGCGGGGAACAGAGGCCCAGGTAATGCCCGTGGCAACAATAACAATAACGACGATGCCGCGGATGCAGCCAGGGACGCTGCAAAAAATGATGCAGATGCAGCCAGGGACGCTGCCAGGGCTGATGCGGATGCCGCCCGGGATGCGGCAAAAGCTGATGCGGATGCAGCCAGAGACGCTGCCAGGGCTGATGCGGATGCCGCCAGGGACGCTGCAAGAGCTGCTGGCGTAGTGGGTGCAGATGCGACCAGAGATGCAGCGAGGGCTGCTGCAGATGCCGCCAGGGATGCCGCGAAGGCAGACGCAGATGCAGCCAGAGATGCCGCGAGGGCAGCTGCAGATGCAACCAGGAACGCCGCCAAAGTTGATGCGAACGCGGCCAGAGAGGCGGCCAAGGCCGAGGCCAGGGCAGCCAGGCAGGATGTCGCGGATGCCCCGGACGCCCCGGATGTAGACGTGCCTGAGGTACAGAACTAGGCCTGCACGCTACGCAACGGCAGGCATACCCGTAGAAAACGTCCTGGCAGTTTCAAGGACGTATAAAAAAAGTCGCAAACCCTGCAGGGTTTGCGACTTCTTTTTGCCATCGTGTTACGCGGTCCGAAACATCGACCGGGACACGCTACATCGATCAGCCGTTGGTGCGATTGCTTGCCTTGGCCTTGCTTTGAGCCACAGCGGCTTCAGCCTTCTGTTTCTGCGCAACCTGGAAGGCTTCCATCGAGACCTTGCGGGCCGCCTCCATGCGATTGAAGTTCTTGTCACCACCACCCGTGGCCATGGCCAGGGAAGAAGCGGTCAGAGCGGCGATTACGAAGAGAGCTTTCATGGATTTCATTTGATTATCCTCAAGGGAAAAAGTGAGATTTAGTAAAAGTTAACAGCGAATTCGTGGGCTAAAGCTGAACGGGCTTAGCTTTACCAGCCAGCCAGGGCAGCGTTTCTGCTGTCCCAGGTGCGCTGCTCCATACGGCCTTCAGCGTCTTTGTTTTTTGCCCAGGCGGTGAGCAGTATCATCGCGCCAAATCCGCCGACGATGAGCACTGGATAGGCGGCCAGCAACTCGACCAGCGAGTACTTCCAGGCCAGCGGACGACCGACACCGAGCATCGCGGCATAGAACCACGACACACCAGAGAGGGCGCCGGAGAACAGCGCGAGCATGCGCAAGTTGAAGGAAAGTTTGAGTATCGAACCGGCTTTTTTCAGTGCCGGCAATACAGCGCTATGCAACAGGAAGCCATTAAAAGTCAGCAGTACAACGATGCCGATCTTGGCTTGTAACTTTGGATTGAGGAAATACTCCATTCCCTTGCCGGCATAATCGATGCCGATAATACCAATACCGGTAATCCAGAGCGCTACAAGTGCAAGCGATACGGTTTTTTGAAGGCTTTCCATGTGCGCGTCATCCTGGTGACCCGACACATCTCCCTTCAGGAGTTGCTTGACCATTGCAATATCACTGGTCAAGACCAGCCCGATTGCGACACAGCAGGCGATAAGATGGAAATATACAACGCCCAAGCGCACATATTCCGCGGCTGGCGCAGACAGTATACCAAGCTCCATGACTACCTCTTTGTACTAATAGTGGATCAACATGACTTCAGCACGGCTTAATTGGATTTTTCCGTTGCTGACCGCAGTCAGGATCCAGCAATTTCTATTATTTAATCTTGCGGCATTACGCTGCGAAGAAAAAAGCGAGTTTCTCGAATGAACTTTTAATCATTCGACCAGTTCCATTTCAGGTAACAAAAAACCTCATTCGCACTTGGTGCATACATGAGGTTTAACTTCCGCTTCTGGGAGTCAGGTGAGGCTCGCAGCCCGTGTCACCTGTTGCGTATTCTGAACGATAAAAACCGAATCCGTTCATTTTTTGATCAGTTTTGCTGACCAACGGCAGTGCCGTGGTTGATCGCATATTGCTATCACTGAAAGGCGCAGCCACCACCCTTACTGGCTTTCGGCGGGTCGGGAGACAGATTAACGCCATGCCGATTTTTTCGTGTTTTTTTGCATATTCCATGGGAAAAATCGGAGGTTATAAGCCATTCAGTCATCAAAAAAGCCCTGGCCGGGGTAAAAACAAGGTCAGGGAACGCCCATTTTTCCCTCGAAAAAAGCACCTTCCGGAGAGTTAATTGCGTCGTGCAGTGCGCCTCGCCACGCCGGCAACGCTTACGGGGGTAAGAGGGCGCCCGACCACAGCCTCGGCTTGAGGAATGAAACTGTGGACACCGGGGATCGACAAAGTCTCTCCCAGTTCAAGCGCGCACATCACGACGAATCCCCCCAGGAGCAGGCCAGCCGACTTCATCAAGAGGTTCATTTGGTTTTTCCTCGCACAAAATTGCTCGGCAAGTCCTCGGCGTTGGGCAGGTCCTTGAGCTCGATTTTTTTCGCGTCCGTCGGGTTTTTAAAAGCAAAGTCATCAGCTGCAACGGTATCGCCGCTTTTCCAGTCGCTTAGCTGGATGCTGTACTGCGGGCCTCCGGCAATCTGTTTGGACGTGATGGAGTATCGGCAGGGATAGGGCCGGTCGCCCTGGGCAATCCAGATCTGCCAATCCACCTCTTTCTTCCTGAAGGCCAGGTGATCGCATTCCACGCCACCGATAACGCCACTGCCCAGATCCTTGATGTTGTTCACGCCGGCCATCAGTTGTTCTTCAGGATTGGACATGAACAGGTCCGCGCCGGGAAGTGGCCTGTTGTATTTATCCCTCAGCACATCGAGGAGATGATCAAGCGTGCCCGGTACTTCGACCTGCGAGTAAATATTCTTGCCTTTTCCCAACAAGGTCAGCGTCTTGCCATCGAATAACATCTCGATATCTGTAAAACCGCTGGAACGCGTACTGCGCAACTTGTCGGGTCGGTTGATAACGACAGTGCCGGAACCCGCCAGTGAGAGCCGTTGCTGATCTTTAGTGACGACTTCAAGAATGGTGTCGTAGTTGAACGATATGCTTTTTTGCGCTGACATATAGTCGGACATGTTCTTGAGCAAGCTCTTGGCATAGGCCTCATCGGCTAATACTCCTGCCGGCGCGCCAAGACCAATCAACAGTGCAAGTCCCGCCCCGGTGATGCGGGTCATAGAGGACTCGATCAATATCCGGGCGATCTTTTCCATAGGAGTCACCACTACAGTGTGCAAGAGGGGGAATGCGGATATACAAAGTTAGTCCCATCAGCGGTTGCGCGCTGTTTATCGGGGCACCACTCATCTGATATCAAGTGTGAAATATTCGCCGAACACTGGAAGCGTTCTCCGCTTTTAGTAGTTGCCGGGAAAGACACTCAGGCGGGGAATCGGGCTATCCAGTGCCGGGCAATCTCTTCGCGCCGGCAGATCCACACCGCGTCGTGACCTTGCACGTAATCGAGAAAGCGCGCCAGCGCCATTGCACGTCCAGGATGGCCACTGATCCGCCCATGCAGGCCGATGCTCATCATCTTCGGGTGATGCGCACCTTCCTGCCACAGCAGGTCGAAAGCATCCTTGAGCAGCCGGAAGAAATCTTCACCGCAGGCGAAACCATTGGGCAGCAGATAGCGGGCGTCGTTGTTGACCAGTGTGTAAGGGATGACCAGGTGGGCGGGCGCGCCTGGGAGCCAATAGGGCAGGTCATCGTTGTAGGCGTCCGAGCTATAGAGAAACCCGCCTTCTTCACGCAACAGGCGGCGGGTGTTCTGGCTGACCCTTCCGGTGTACCAACCTACGGGGCGTTTACCGCAGGTCTGCTCGATCACGTCGAGGGTCAGGCGAATATGCTGCCGCTCCTGGTCTTCAGGCATGTCGCGATAGTCCAGCCAACGGTAGCCATGCCCGGCAATCTCATGCCCGGCATTGCAGAGCGCATGGCCAATCGCCGGGGTGAGTTCCAGGGCACGGCCGACGGCAAAAGCGGTCAGCGGCAGGCCGCGGGCGCTGAACAGTTGCAGAATGCGCCACACACCTGCGCGCGCTCCGTATTCGTACATGCCCTCGACGCTCAGGTCCGCTTCCCCCACACGCGGCGGGCGCCCCGGTAACTCGTGCAGCCAGGCCTCCGACTGCGCATCGCCATTGAGGATGCATGACTCCGCGCCTTCTTCGATGTTGAGTACGAACTGCACCGCGATGCGTGCCTCACCGGGCCATTGCGGGTGGGGCGGGCAGCCGCCATAACCGGTCAGGTCGCGAGCGGCCATCAGCCCAGCTCGAAGGTCGTGACGCCGAACACACGTTCGTGCGCGATCGCCGGAGGAGGGCCGAGGTACATGCGCGCGCAACCGAAAACCTCGATCATGCCCTGTTGCTGCACGAGCGCCATCGCGGCGGGATTATTCTCCGGGGCATCGAGAAACAGCGGGCCACCCTGGGCAAATTCCGCCAGGCGTGCGTAGAGGGCATTGGCTGCCAGGGCGTCATCGGCGAACAAGGGGCCGATCTTGTAGCCTTCCCGGCAGCGCCTTGCTACGCCATAGCCGCCTAGCCTGCCCTCGCGACGGCAAGCCACGGCGAGTGCATCGGCCTGGGTTATCCAGCCGCTCAGGAAGCTTGCGCGCGCGGCGGGAAAACAGGTGCGGTCGTATTCGACAACCTGATCGAACGGGAAGGCGGCCAACGGGACGATGTCCTCGTCGCCTGCCTGCGAGGTCATCGGGCGGGCGGTGAGATTGGCACGAAAACGCATGTTGCGATGGGAGAAGACGAAACCACCCTTGGCGTAGTAGTCCTGCATCGCGAAGACGCCGTCCATGCCGATGCTCGCGCCTGGGTGCAGGCGGGCCAGGAGGCGCTCGCGGCGTGCATGCCAGAGGGTATTGCCCAGGCCTTGACCGCGATATTGCGGCCGGACAATGAAAAAACCCATGAAACCGAATTCGCCATTGTAGGAGGTGATGGCACCGCCGCCGATCAATTCGCCGCCCCGGGTCGCCGCGATGAAGGCGGCAGGGTCCGTCGCCCAGAACAGCTCGGCATCGTGAACGCCTGGATTCCAACCTTCATGGGCAGCCCACTCGACGAGCTCGTCCAGCTCGGGACGGGTCATGTTGCGTATGACCAGCTGATTCGACACCGCGAAGTTCTCCCCAGTCGCTAATCGAGCGTGTGGTCGATCCCCACTCCGGACCTTTTCGGTATAGCTTCAACCCGAGTATTGATCCAGCTCGTCACGTCACCTGAAGGCGTTCATGGGGGCGCTTTCAAAAAGTGCTGTTCATGATCAGGCTGCGGCAACAGGCAGGTGTCGTATTTCCCAAAGAGCCGATAACGGTTTAGCGCAATGCGGTCGTAGGCCCAATCCAGAAGTTTGCGAGGGAAGATGCGCAACAGGTTCACGGGGCGCCAGCGTGCGGGCAACTGGGCAAAGACTTCGAAATAGGCATCCGAACGCTCCCAGAAGTGTCGGTCGCGGATCACCGCCATGGTGTCGAATTGATCCAAGGGCAAACCCGCCCATGCGAGCAGAGCCTGCCCCTCGGGTGACTGAACCGCCGCCAGGCGCAGACGCCGCTGGCGGTCATGGCGAATCACGAACCGCACCCAGCCATTGCACAGCTTGCAGACACCGTCGAACAAGACCACCGTCTCTCCGGGTTCGAGCAGTGGCGCGGGTGTGGGGCGGATTTGCGAGGCTGGCATAAACGTGGGTCCAAGGGCGCCTGGTTGTTCCGGATCATAACCGCGTGCCAGCGTTGTTAGTCTGCATTTGGTCGATTGCCCCCAGGTTACGAAGGGGGGCAATCGATCCATGGCAGACGTTGCAGCGAGTCGACTATAGAGCGCTCAGTTTCTATATTTCAGCGCCTCCACCAATGCAGAAAAGGCGGGCGACGCCTGGCGTCTGTTGGGGTAATACAAATGGTAACCCTGAAACACAGGACACCAGTCGGCCAGGACTTCTTTGAGTCGGCCGTCGGCCAGATACGGTGCGACCAATTCCTCTGGTACATAGGCCAGGCCAACGCCATCAACGGCGGCATTGAGAACATGCATGATGCTGTTGAAAACGAGTTGCCCCTCTGCCTTGACCGTAAACGCCTGGCCATCTCGCTCAAACTCCCAGGCGTAGATCGCCCCTGATGGCCTGTGTCGGATATTCACGCAGTCATGGGCGGTCAACTCATGGGGCGTCGCGGGTGCCGGATTGCGTTCGAAATATGCTGGAGATCCCACCACCGCCAACCGCCAATCCGGCCCTATGCGAACGGCGATCATGTCCTTGCTGATCGATTCGCCCATGCGAATGCCGGCATCAAAGCGCTCCTCGACCACGTTGGTGAATCCATAGTCGACGTAGAACTCCAGTGTGATATCCGGGTAACTCTTCAGGAAGCCTGCAAGCATCGGCCGAATGCACAACTCAATCTGATCGTCAGTACAGGAAATACGAATCGTGCCACTGGGCTTGTCCCGTAATTCGCTCAAGGCTTCAAGCTCAACAGCGATCTGATCAAAAAGCGGGGCGATCGAGCGCATCAATCTTTCTCCCGCCTCTGTCGGCGACACATTGCGTGTCGTGCGGGCCAGCAGACGTATCCCCAGTCTTTGTTCAAGTGCCCGGATCGTATGACTTAGCGCAGAAGGCGTAACCCCCAGTTTGGCGGCGGCCTTGGTAAAGCTTTGATCGCGCGCCACTGCCAGAAAAGCCTGGAGATCGTTGACTTTGGTATGGGCCATTGCTGAATTTTTCTCAAAACCACATGAAGATTACACCCACTAATCAGGGTATCTCGAATCCGTCAAGCTCTGTCATCTATCCGGAACGGAGCGCTGATGATGAATGAGACACTTGTAACCCTCCCTGAAGCCATAGAAGCCTTGACCCCTCCTGGGCTTGATCGGCGCGAATTCGTAAAGGCCAGCGTGAGCATGTACGACACGGGCGCCGTCACCCGTCATGGTCTGGGGCGCTCAGTGACTGTCGAGCAACGCCAGGCCCCGCGTCCGCTGCTGTTCATCACAGGCGATCAGGCGCACTCCAGAGCGTTCAGCGAGGACGCCTACCAACGCGCCGCCGAACCCAAGGAACTGGCCTGGGTTCCCGGCGCGGGTCACGTGGATCTGTACGGCCGCGTGAACTTGATTCCCTGGACCAAGCTCACCGCCCTTTTTACCCGGCACCTGACGGCGGTTGGCTAACAGGCCAGTGCTTCAGCCAACAACTGTTTGATAAGAGGTTTTTGCATGACGGCTCAAGTATTCGACACCCCGGCAAGTGATGCCCTCGGCACGCCGGGGACTGGGGAACTGCCGGCTTACTGGAGTGGCATCTTTGCGATGACGCTGTGTGTATTCGCGCTGATCGCCTCGGAGTTCATGCCGGTCAGTTTGCTCACGCCGATTGCGTTGGATCTGCAAGTCAGTGAAGGACTGGCCGGGTATGGGATCGCCATCTCCGGCGCCTTCGCGGTGCTGACAAGCCTTTCGATTTCCAGGCTTGCGGGCGCAATGGACCGCAAGACGCTGTTGCTGCTACTGACCGGGATCATGTGCGTGTCGGGGCTGGTGGTCGGTCTGGCGCCAAACTATACGGTGTACATGATGGGGCGTGCGCTGATCGGCGTGGTGATCGGTGGGTTCTGGTCGATGTCGGCGGCAATGGCCATGCGCCTGGTACCGTCCCATAGCGTGCCCAAGGCCCTGGCAATCTTCAACGGCGGCAATGCTTTGGCAACCGTAGTGGCCGCTCCACTGGGAAGCTATCTGGGGAGTGTCATCGGTTGGCGGGGGGCTTTTTTCTGCCTGATTCCGGTCGCGATCATCGCGTTGATCTGGCAATGGATCAGCCTGCCAAGCGTGAAGGCGGCGCCGCGCAAAGCGGGCGCTGGCAATGTCTTTCGACTGTTCAAGAGCCCATTGGTCAGTTTCGGCATGTTGAGTGTGGGCGCTTTTTTCATGGGGCAGTTTGTACTGTTCACCTATCTGCGCCCGTTCCTGGAGACCGTCACGGGTGTAGATGTTTCCACGTTGTCGATGATCCTGTTGGTCATCGGCGTGGCGGGTTTTGTCGGAACCATCCTGATCGGCACTTTCCTGAAACTCGGCATGTACCGCGTCCTGGTCTGCATTCCACTCTTGATGGCTGCCATTGCACTTTCCTTGATTGTCCTTGGCGACGGAGTCGTGGCAGCGTTTGTATTGCTGGGGCTGTGGGGCCTGATCGCGACGGCGGCACCTGTGGGGTGGTGGTCGTGGTTGGCCAGGGCGTTGCCCAAGGACGCTGAAGCCGGTGGCGGTCTGATGGTGGCAGTCATTCAGCTATCCATTGCGCTGGGTTCTACCCTCGGTGGGCTGCTGTTCGACGGGAGCGGCTATCGCATGACCTTTTTCGCAAGCGCTGTCTTGCTGGTACTCGCCGCCGTGATGGCCTTGTTCACATCGCGACACCAGGTTTAATAGAAGGTCGGCTTTAGCCGGTCCCGGTGAGCGAAGCGAACGCATTGTCAGGCGTATTCAACGGAGTCTTCCATTTAACTATTTTCTGCCTCGGGTGCACGGAAGGCCTTGCTGTAGTAGCCGGACTGGTCGAAACAGCAAACCTTCTTCTTGCCGGATGCAAGCATATCGCAGGCATCACCAATTCGTTTTGCGCGCGTCTTGAGTTGCTTGGCTGAAGTAATCCAATGTATCCAGTCTATTCGTGCGATGGTCGTCGTATTGTTCCAGACTTCACGAGCCTCAGGAGTGGCTGCCAGTGCCTCCTGAAAGTCTGCCGGGATGTCAGGCTCTGGCTCCTTCTTCACAGGGGTTAGCGCTAGCGTAACGACATCCCCAACGGCCACGCCCGCGGCTTCGAGTAACTCTCTACTTACCGGCAGCCAATGGCTCAGCTGACCATCCGGCTCAAGGGTTGCCTGGAAACGGTGCCCATTGATGGTGCCTTCAGCGCTCGTCCTTCCTCGCCTCGGAAGCTGTTCACTCGCGTCTCTTGGCAGTACTACGAACGCCCACGACGTATCATTGCCAGGCTTTGCCGGACGAAGAAGCTTTGCTTCGAATCGGGATTTCACATCGATTGATGTCATTGCAACTCCTTCCACCAATACGCCTGACTACCATTTGGCGACATCACTGTCGGTTTTAAACGCGACATTGATGACGCCAAGCTCAGTTGCGGTAAAGATTCAGTGCAGAAGGTGGAAGCTACCTAGTGTCCGCTAGCCTGTCCAGCGGGTGCTTCTGGCCCAGAGTGCTGCCTGTCGCGAAGGGCAGCAGTCGACCGCTTCTGTTGAAACAGTCGGATTTTCAGCTCGCCTGAACTCAGGCACGACTACCACCGGAGAACCTACTCACCACATTGAGTGGTTTCTCGGCCCTTCGTTGACCTTTGTTGCTTTGTTATTGGGTTAATTTGAGGTTTTTGGCTTAGTGCAGGCGCACCTATCTCAAGGCTCAACCGGCAGAACCACCGATACGCCACGTTCAAATGGGCCTCTTCGCACAACCGCCGCTCTAAGCGAATGCCTTAGCAATAGCCCACGATCAGCATGCGAATCATCAGTTCAGGATCAATCGACGGACGCCCGATCGGGCTATAAAAAATCGGCGAGGTAATGGCGCAGGTCGCCCAGATCGAGACACCGATCAATGCTGCCGGCAATCGGTGATTATGTAGTTCATACGAGAATCAGCTTTCCTGGCTTAGCGGCGTTTCATGCAGGTAGATCCATTGGGCGTTGTGGTGATGCATGCTTATGATCGCCACCGAAACCCGTGAGCTTTCGCGCTGGCCGAGGCGATGGGTTTCCTTGTAGCGAATCGCCACGCTGTTGCCTTCCTGCCAGACCGTCTGCAGATCGCTGATGACGATCTCCAGGCCTGGCTTGGCGCCGACTGCACCTTTAAACATCTGTTCGACCGTCGCCCGGCTGACAATGGCGGCCGAGGTGGTGACCATGGTGAAGTCCTCGGCAAAGGCCGATATCAGTGGTTCAAGCGTGGCCTGCCCCTTACCGTTTGCGTCGGTGAACAGGGTGTGGATCAGCTCGTGCACGTGATGAATGCTGTGGTGCGCCTGTTCAACTATTTTGTTGTGCATGACAGTCCTTTTGAGTGTTCAACTGACTCAGTTGAAAGAGTGGGAACAGGCCCACCAGCGCGGCGATGGCAAAGGTCACGTGGTAGGCCTGGGTGGTATCGAAATGCTTCAAGAGCAGGTTGAAAACCATCAGGAAGAGGGCAGCGCCGATGCTGAATGACATCTGTCGGTTGATGTTCCAGATGACACTGGCCTTGTGGGTGTCATTGCCCTTGAAGTCCATCAGCGACGTGGTTTGTGCTGTGTTGACACCGATGCCGCCGCCGATCCCCATCAAGCTGTAGGCGATGACGATCACCAGAAAGTCTGAGGGATCGTTCACCAGTAACAGAGTGGCGATGCCGGCGCTGTGCAAGAGCATGCCGAGGGCAAACAGCCGCTTGGCGCCCATCCGGTTATAGACCCGGCCACAGATCAGCATCGCGATGAACGCGCCGATGGCGTAGAGGATCATGAACATCCCTGTCAGTCGGGCGCTGAAGCGCAGGGTGTTTTGCAGGAAGAAGAGGCTCATCAAGTTGACCCCCGTGAATACACCGGGAATCGCGTAATAGATCAAGATGGAGGTGCTGAGTTTTTTGCTTTTGAGCAGGCTCAGTTCAATGATCGGTTTTTTGCATGTGCGGTAGTGCAGCCCGTACAGCACGACGAAAGCAACGCCGGCCATCACGAAGAGGGCGGCCACCCATGCCGGAGCGTCGCCGCCATACAAAGACATGCCCATCAGCAGGCTGCCGAGTGCCGCGCTGACCAGCAGCAAGCCCTTGATGTCGGGCCGGGGCAAACTCGTCGACCGCGCTTCGTTGATCCAGGACCAGGACAGCAATGCCGCGATCAGCGAGAACGGGATGTTGCTGTAAAACACCCAGCGCCAGGAGCTGCTGTCGACGATGATGCCGCCGATGGTCGGTGAAATGGCGGGCGCAATCAGGGCAACGGCCATGACCAACGTGGATACTTTCGCCCGCTGCTCGCCCTTGAACAGGTTGAACGTCAGTGCCTGTCCGACAGGAATCAACAGGCCGCCGCCAATCCCCTGGACGAAGCGCCAGATCACCAGCTCGTTGAAACTGTTGGCCAGCCCACACATCCACACGGAGGCTGTAAACACGATCATCGAGGTGGTGAGGATTTCCCGACTGCCAAAACGACCGGCCAACCAGGTGCTGACCGGAATGATCAGTGTCAGCCCCAGAATATAAGCGTTAGCCACCCAGGCAACGTCTGAAGTACTAACGTGCAGCGCTGCCGATATACTCGGTAATGCGACTGCTGACATAAAGACGTTAATGCAGTCTATAAAAAAGCCGATCAGAAATATCAGTGCAACTTTGTAGCGATAGGTCATGTTGTTTCCCCTTTGCCGCAAAGCATAAGGGGGGTGGACTTGAACTGTCGATACGACTATCCTTGAAACAATGTTTGACGGGATTTAACAGTGAGCCATATTTCTATGCACACTCATCTTAATCGGGTCCAGACATTCTTGGCCGTGGTCGATTTTGGTTCTTACACCAAGGCTGCCAATTACCTGAACATCAGCAAGGCCATGGCCAGCCTGCATGTCAAGGCGCTGGAGGAAGTGCTGTCAGCGACGTTGTTGATTAGAAATACCCGAAATATATCCCTCACCGAAATCGGTCAGGACTTTTATGAAGAATTCAAAGGTATTGTCGCGGACATCGATAACGCTTTCGACAATATATTAAAAGGGCGTAATCGGGTGTCCGGAAAGTTGCGCTTCAGTTCCACCGGCGAATACGGCGAGGCCTATATTCTTCCATTGATACCGCAATTTATAGAGCGCTATCCGGAAATAAAACTCTGTTATAACTTCAACTCGTCACTCAATGATCTGGTGGCGGAAAAGTTAGACTTGGTAATCCGTTTGGGCAATTTGGCGGACTCGGCTTTCAAGAGCCGTAAACTGGCGGATTATGAAATTGTCCTGGTGGCTACCGAGACGTTTCTTGCACGTCACCCGGTGCAGAATCCTCAGGACCTGAATTCGGTGCCGTGGATCGCCAACAGCAACCTGCAGGCACCGACCCAGTGGACGTTGCGCCATCCGCACTTGGGGACTGTCGAGATCAACGGGATCAATCAGTTTGAATCCAACTCTTCCACGG
Organism: Pseudomonas sp. A-R-19; assembly: GCF_019956575.1. Classification (NCBI taxonomy): domain Bacteria; kingdom Pseudomonadati; phylum Pseudomonadota; class Gammaproteobacteria; order Pseudomonadales; family Pseudomonadaceae; genus Pseudomonas; species Pseudomonas sp. A-R-19. The sequence goes on along the minus strand of NZ_JAHBDR010000042.1, from coordinate 82,479 downwards.
CCATCCGCTCCATGACGTTGTCGTCGCTAGGCGTCTCGGTGCTGCCCGCCTGGGTGATCAAGGACGATATCGCCAGCGAGCGGCTGATCCGGTTGTTGCCCGACTATTCGCTGCCCTCGCAGTCCGTCAACGTGGTGTTTCCCAACAGCCCGCATTTGCCCCACAAATCGAGGGCATTCATCGATTTCCTGTTGCTACATCTGGCGCAGTAATCACCAAATAAAAGGTTCTTCACGCATTCCCGGGAAACTGTAGGAGCCGGCTTGCCGGCGATGGACTCAAGTGCGCCGCGTATATCCGGTTTACGCGCGTTATCGTTAACAGCCATCTGTGCTGTTCAGCCTGTTGGGGCCTAAACGGCTTGCGCAAAGGTTGAGCGAGATGACGGGTGTGATCAGGACCATCGCCGAGGGTGAGGGCAACCTTCGTCAACGTCTGGACACCACGCGAATGGCCAACGATGAGACCGGTGACATGGGGCGCTGGATCAACAGCTTCATCGATAATCTGGACTCGGTTGTCGGGCAAGTGGTGAAGGCCAGTCGCACCGTCGGCGCCACCAACCAGATGATGTTGGGGCGCAGCCAGGAGGCTGGCGTCACTTCGGCCGAGGTGGCCGAAGCAGTGCATCACATGATGATTATCGTTGAAGACCAATTGGGCGAGATCCAGCAGGCCTCTGCCAGCGCCGAGCGAATGAAGCAGGCAATGGACGAAGTCGTCACCCGTGCCCGCGAGCAGTTTCTCGCTGTGCAGGCAGGCACCCAGTCGATTCGGGATGTGGTCGAACGCTCTTCTTCAAGCGTGCAGTTGCTCGACAGCCGCATGACGCACATCGGCAACATTACCGGCCTGATCAGTGACATCACCAACCAGACCAATCTGTTGGCCCTCAATGCCGCCATCGAGGCCGCGCGCGCCGGCGAACATGGGCGAGGTTTTGCGGTGGTTGCCGATGAGGTACGCAGTCTCGCCTCACGCACCTCTCGGGCTGCCGATGATATTCGACAGATGGTCGAGGGCTTGCAGAACGAAACGCAAACCGCCGTCAGCTTCATGAAGGAGGGCGTCAAGGACGTCGATAACAGCTTGCGCCTGGCCGAAGATGCCTCCTCGGAAAACGTGCAGTTGCATCAAGCGGTGGAAAGTATGTTTGCGATCATTCAGCAGCTCAACAAACGCAGCCTCGATTACGGCAAGACGATCAAGCAGGTCGACCAGTCTTCCGCGCAAATGCGTCACACGGTGGTGGTGTTGCAAGGCAGTGCCGAGACCGTGAGGCTCAATGCCAATAAACTGCAAAAACTGGTGGGGCAGTTTGAGGTGAGCAACAACAGCAACGCACGCGTGGCGGCTGCTTGAAAAGGCAGGCGAGGGCGGGCTGACCATGACGGTAGCCCGCATTTTCGAAGGGAACATGCACCGGCAGGTTTGACAGGCGACGCTAGCCTTTGCCTCCGCTGACACTACTGCCGGCACTACTGCTGCCACTGCCACTGTTGTTGACCTTGACCTGCGGCCCGACGCCATCTCCGGTACGGAATGTCGGTAACGCAACCGAGTTGACGAATTTCACGCCGTCCCAGCTGGGTAATGGCGTGGGCATCAACTGGAACTGGCCCGGGTGCTCGGAGTCCCAGCGCAGCAGCATCGACGTGTCCTCATGCTGTGTGTTGTGGCAGTGCTCCATGTAGGTACCGACAAATTCACGGATGCGCATGGCTATTTCGACATTGTCGAGGCTGTCAGGATCGGAACCTATGCGGTAGACATCCTTGCGCGCCCATTTTTCCCATTCTGGTGGTTTTTTGCCACCTCGACTGAGAATGATCCCTTCCTCGAAATGCACATGCACCGGGTGAGTCCAGCCATTGCCGCCGTTCTGGATCTTCCAGATTTCCAGCGTGCCTTCACCCTTGAACCCTGCCGGTGTCGGGCCAGTGGCCAATTGTGGCGCAGCGGAAATCCGGCGCGGGTCCATGTTGAAGCCTGGGCCGCCATCGGTCTTGATCGTCCAGGGCGTTAGATCCGTGCCATCGGAGCGGCCAAAGATAAAGGTGCGGTGCCGCGCCTGGGCAAGCCGGGCGATATCGGCTGGGTCATCACGGTGCAAGGGCAGCGGGATCATGACCTTGCCCTCGGGCTTGCCCGGCTTGGCGGGCTCGAAGTCGGCCGGATTCATGCTGACATCCTGGCCGGTGTAAGGCTGGACGTTCAATTGCATGAACATGCCCACGCCCGGGTCGCCGTTGATCCACTGTGGCCCGTGGCTGGTTTGCCTGACGACGGGCAGGTACCTCCCGGAGAGTACATCGGCCAACGGAACGTCACGCTTTGGAAGCTTGCCGTTTTCATGCTCCTCGAGGTTGACGAAGAAAATCTTGTCGCCCGGCTTGATGCCGTTCTTCGCGAAGTCGACGACGATGTCATAGCGCTCGGCTACGCCCAGCATCGGCAGGATGGCATTGTTGTCCTGTTTGTCGCCGTCGCCATCGAGGTCCAGGCTGCCATCGAACGGCACAGCGTGCTCCATGATATTGCCGTCGTTGGCAATCATGTGGAACGGCACCCGGTTATATGAAACCCCGGAGTTGTTCGGGCCGGGAAACTCGCCGCCATTACCATTGACCTGTCGCACCAGCGCCAGCTTGAAGAAGCGAGAAACCGATCCGTCGAGAATCCGGAAACGGTAGCGGCGGGCACGTACGTCCAGGAAGGGCTTGTACTCCCAGTTGGTCAGCACCTGGTCACCGAGAAAACCGTCGGTGTTGAAGGGGTTGAACCACAACTGGCCGGCCTGGTCCCAGGCCTTGTCGGCGATCGTCAGGTTGATGTCGTAGTCGCGGTTACCCCAACCGAGCCCCGAGCCGCTGGGCAAGCGCAGGTTGACCCCGTCGTCGACCGACTCGTTACCACGGTCCACGGCGCTGTAGTAGTTCATCATCGTCGCATTGCCTTTGTAGACGTTCTGCGCGGTGAAATCGAGCATGTGGTCGTGGAACCAGTGGGTGCTCATGGTTTCGCGCCAGTCGCCACGGATCTTGATGGTGCCGTGGTCGCAGGTCTTGAAGCCGGGGCTGGCATCGTTGACGAAAATCTTTTCACCGGGGTCGCACGGGAATGCGGCCCGTGGGTCTTCGGCCTTGGTATTGATGGTGTCGTAACCGGCCAACTGGATCGGCCAGCGATAGTCGTAGTACTGGCCCGGGAAGAAGAACGCGTTGGTAAAACCGTCGCTTTCCGCGGGCGAGTGTCCGTTGTGTTCATGGGTGCTCAAGGTGTGCAGGCCAAAGCCCCGGTTCGCCGATGGGTCAATGGGCAAGGCATCGTAATGACGCATCAGCATCGCCTGGCCATAGCGCACCAAGAGCAGTTTGGGTGGGAAGGTGCCATCGAACGTCCACAACGCATTGTGGTCCTGGACAGGGAAGTTGGGGTGAAACTGCACCAGAATGCCCTTGGTCGTGCCCTCGTTGTCCGGGCTGCCGTCGGTGTTGTGATAGAGCCCGCCTGGCGCGAATTCCCCCACGGCGTAGTTATGCCGTTGCATGCGATCACGCAAACCGCTGTTGACGTGCGCGCCGGCTTGCACGGTCTTGAAGGCATCGCGCGGGAGAAACTCATTGAAACGCTGGTGCGACCAGCCTTTTCCCGGTGGCCGGCCTTCTGCGGGCGAATCGACCCGACGATTGAGGAAGTCCTCGATCTGCGTCTTCCAGGGGTTGCGGTCCAGCACATTGGAGAACTCTGTCGGGAAGGGCGTCAATGCGGGCTGCCGGAGAAAGGCATCCAGCGCCGTCGGCGACGGGCCGCTACGCGCCACCTTCAATGGATCTTGCGCCGGTGCGGGACCTACCGTCGGGACCGGAAACGGAACGGGTGAGGGTGGGTCGGTCGGATCCAGTTTGTTCGAGCCGAACTCTTCGAAAAGTTCGAGCTTCTGTGTGAACGGTAGAGCCCCGAATACCGGGCTGGCATTACCGTTAGTGGGGATGTTGAAGCTGGTTTGCAGATTGGGTGGCAGCACATTGTCGGCCAAGGGGGTCTTGCGGTTACCGCCGACTCCATTGGGTAAGTCGAAAGCGCCGACGTTTGCGGGAGGCTGCTTTTGCAAGTCCCTCAATGCGGCATTGGGGTCGGCGGGCGGATTGGTGAACGCCGATGGGTCGGTAGGTGGCGGTGGATCGGTGTTGTCGAGGGGGACTGCCTGGGCCTGGGACAAGCCCAACCCGAACATGATCGCGGCAGCAGAGATACTCAGCGCCAGCCTGGTTTTGAACAATGGACTAGGGTTCGACCTTGCGGTATCTAGTTTCATCGCAAACACCTCTGACGGGTTCCTCGAAGCGCGTGGCGAAGCATGGACAACGAGCCACTGCCTCTAGCCCAACGTGCGAAATGTTTTATTTCGAGCCGGGATGGGAGCGATGCAAGTCTCCTACCAGAAGTGACAGGTGGTGACTATGGCTCAATGCCACGCCGCCCCCGTGTCTGCTGGCGTTTGGCGTACGTATGAGAAGCCAGGGTGAAAGCCCCGATGACGGGGAATAATCCCCAATGCAGGGTGCGATTTTGGGGGTGTTTGGGCCAGGAAAAGTGGCCATTTCCTGACTGTTTCGATGGCGGCTTCTAGACGCACGACATCAACGGTGGATCGCCGCCACGGTCCGCAAAAGAAACCGCGGCGACCGATCGATCAGGCGGCGGGGAGCAGGCCTTTCTGTTTGGCGACATGCGTCGCCAGTGCGTCCATCAGGTCCGGGGACAGGCAGTCGTAGGGTTCCAGGCCGATCGAGCGCAAGCGCTCGCGGATGGCCTTCATTTGCGCAGGCGGTGTGCCGGTTTCGATGATGGAGGACACGAACGCGGCGAATCCCGGCGCAGCCCATCCGCGCTGTGGCGAAAGCTCGGTATGGACGAAGTCCAGGCCATAAAACGCATGGTCCTTGTTCTCGATGCGCCCAAAGAGATGGGCGTGACATTGCTTGCAGGCGTGGCGCTGGATGGTGGCGGATTCGTCGACAATCGCCAGTTTTTCGCCGTGGGCAATGACGCTGACCTTATCTCGAGGCACCACGGCGATGACGGCGAATGTGGCGTTTTGTGGTTTCCAGCATTTGCTGCAGCCGCAGGCGTGGTTATGCAGGGTTTGTGCGTCGATCTTGACCTCGACCTTGTCGGTCGCACACAGGCATTGCAGGGTGCCACCGGTGAAATTCGCGGCGGCGGGTTGGAGCCCGTTGTCCAGTGCAGGGTGAAGTTGCAAGGTGCTCATGCTGGCGTCTCCGTTTCAGGGGGGCAGACAAAAGTGCCTGGGGCCATGTCCCAGACCGGTCGGTTACCCTGATAAAGAATAGTCTGCGATGACGCCTTGAGCGCGGCCAGGGCCGGCGCACGGGCGGGTCTGCCGACGCTCGATCAAATGAATGCGCTACGCAGGCTCTGGATCACTTCGCCAATGGAGGGGCCTTGAGTCTTTGGTGGTGTTGGGTTTTCAGCAAATTCTCGCCAGATAAACAACGTCAGCTCTGCACCGTCAGTTGAAGAGAGCGCGTTTTCAGCATAGGCAAAGGTTTCAAGTTGCCGATAGCGGGCATCGTTCCAGAAGAGGTCTTCGACCCAGTCATAGACCGGTATGAAATGGAAGTGGATGGGCCAGCCCGGATCATGACCAAAGCGCCCGATGTAGAGGCGCTTGGGCAGCAGTTGCTGTTCGATTGCCTGCTGAGTCCTGGCGAGCAGGACTCCCAGTTCTGCAAGCGCAGCAGACGATAGTTCGGCCAGCGATGAAGTGTGGATTTTCGTCGCTAACATCAGATAGCCGGGAAGCGCGCTGGCCAGATGGTGGTTGATGATCCAGTGGTCGGTTTCATGAATGATGAACTGCGGGGCAATTTCCATATGCCGTATGTCCTGGGTGATTGACACGCCAGAATAGCAACGTCACTTCACAATGTCCGCGCCTGCCAATCGCGCAGCCACTGCAGCCCCTCGGACGTATCCCCGCGCGGTCTGTACTCGCAACCCACCCAGCCGTCGTAACCCAACTGATCGATCAGCTCGAACAGGTAGGGGTAATTCAACTCGTTGTTCAAGTCCGGTTCGTGGCGATCCGGCACGCCCGCGATCTGGATATGGCCGATGCCGGCGAAATCCCGTCGCAGCTTCGTCGCTACGTCGCCCTCGACGATCTGGCAATGGTAGACGTCGAACTGGACTTTGAGGTTGGCCTGGCCGACCGCTTTGCAGATGGCCTGGGCCTGGTGCTGGTGGTTGAGGAAAAACCCCGGCATGTCGCGGGTATTGATCGGTTCCAGCAAGACGGTGATGCCAGCCTTGGCGGCTTGTGTCGCTGCATGGCTGAGGTTTTCCAGGTAGGTTTGCTGGTGCCGGGCGCGATCCGCTTCGTTCGCCAGCAGCCCGGCCATGACGTGAATGCGCTCGTTGCCCAGTACTGCCGCGTATTCCAGGGCCTGGTCGAAACCTGCGCGAAACTCCGCTTCACGGCCTGGCAAGGACACGGTGCCTTTTTCGCCTGCCGCGATATTGCCAGGCGGGGCGTTGAACAGGGCCTGGACCAGGCCATTGTCGTCGAGCCGCTGTTTCAATTGCTGCGCGCTGTAGTCGTAGGGGAACATGTATTCCACGGCCTGGAAACCATCGGCGGCGGCTGCGGCGAAACGGTCGAGAAAATCATGTTCGGGGTAGAGCATGCTGAGGTTGGCAGCGAAACGAGGCATGAAGATTCCTTCGGTCAAAGTATCAATCTGTGGGTTACCACTGGACACCAAAGGCCTGGTGCAATTCATCCAGCGCCGCCTGGTGCAACGGGGTCGGTCGTGGATGGCTCATCAGCCACAGGCGTGCGGTTTCTTCCAGCTCTTCCAGGGCATATCTGGCCCGGGAAACACGGGCAACGCAATACCTGTAGGAGCCGGCTTGCTGGCGATTTACTCAAGTGCGCCGCGTTTATTCAGGTCACCCGCGTTATCGTTAACGACCATCGCCAGCAAGCTGGCTCCTACAATTGACCGCGTCCTGGCCCGGGAAACACGGGCAACGCAATACCTGTAGGAGCCAGCTTGCTGGCGATGGCCTCAAATGCGCCGCGGTTATCCAGGTCACCCGCGTTATCGTTAACGACCATCGCCAGCAAGCTGGCTCCTACAATTGACCGCGTCCTGGCCCGGGAAACACGGGCAACGCAATACCTGTAGGAGCCGGCTTGCTGGCGATGGCCTCAAATGCGCTGCGGTTATCCAGGTCACCAGCGTTATCGTTAACGACCATCGCCAGCAAGCTGGCTCCTACAATTGACCGCAACACAGGCAACGCAATACCTGTAGGAGCCAGCTTGCTGGCGATGGCCTCAAGTGCGCCGCGTTTATTCAGGTCACACGCGTTATCGTTAACGACCATCGCCAGCAAGCCGGCTCCTACAAGGGACTGCGTGCCGGTCGTAACACGCAATACCTGTAGGAGCCAGCTTGCTGGCGATGGCCTCAAATGCGCCGCGGTTATCCAGGTCACACGCGTTATCGTTAACGACCATCGCCAGCAAGCCGGCTCCTACAAGGGACTGCGTGCCGGTCGTAACACGCAATACCTGTAGGAGCCAGCTTGCTGGCGATGGCCTCAAGTGCGCCGCGTTTATTCAGGTCACACGCGTTATCGTTAACGACCATCGCCAGCAAGCCGGCTCCTACAAGGGATCGCGTCCCGGTCGTAACACGCAATACCTGTAGGAGCCAGCTTGCTGGCGATGGCCTCAAGTGTGCCGCGTTTATTCAGGTCACACGCGTTATCGTTGACGACCATCGCCAGCAGGCTGGCTCCTACAAGGGACGCGTCCTGTCCCGGGAAACACAGGCAACGCAATACCTGTAGGAGCCGGCTTGCTGGCGATGGACTCAAGTGCGCCGCGGTTATCCAGGTCACCCGCGTTATCGTTAACAACCATCGCCAGCAAGCCGGCTCCTACAAGTGACCGCGGCTTGGTGCGCAAATGCGAAAGCGCCGAATGTTCATTGATGTTTTACGACCGCACCAAGACGCACAAACGACGCTGGTGCAGCATGGCGCCGTGCGGAAACCGGCATAAAGTCGCCGAGTTCCGCAAGCGGCGTTCGTGTGCTGTGGACTGAAGGCGCGAGGCTGCGCGAATCAGCCTCTCAATTGAAATGACAGGGAAGCAGAAGCACTGCCTGATACATGAGTCTGGCGAGCCACCGCCGAGTCTTCAGTGTGATGGGTCAGGTCGGCGATCGGGATATGGCAACGAATGAAGCCATTTTGTATTTTCTGCGAAGGCGGGCGACTGTGTGCACAGAGTTCGCCGACTTGTCGAGGGCAGCGACCCGCAAGCGGGCATCCTGTGCCTGCCGTGGATTGCGAGCCTGGCATTGCCGGAGGGGGCGCAACGTAGTCATCCTTGCAAAGTCCCGGGGCTGCACGCAGGAGCATTTCGGTATACGGGTGCAAGGGGGAACCGAACAGCTGGTCGGTATCGACCAGTTGCATCAATTCGCCGCGATACAGCACCGCGACCTTGTCGGCCAATTGCCGCACCACCGCCAGATCGTGTGAGATGAACAGCATGGCGACGGCGTGCTGCTGCTTGAGCGCCAGGAGCAATTCGACAATCCTGGTCTGCACGGACACATCGAGTGCCGAGAGAATTTCATCGCAGATCAGCAGCTTTGGATTGACCAGCAACGCACGTGCGATCGCGATCCGTTGGCGCTCGCCGCCGGACAGCTGTTCGGGATAACGATTGAGATAGCCCGCATGCAATCCCACGCTTTCCAGCGCTGTTTCAAGGGTGTCGGGTTGCAATTCGATCCCGAAATGATGCAGCGGCCGCTCAAGGATGGCGCGGATAGTGCGGCGTGGATTGAGCGATGCGTCGGGGTTCTGAAAGATGTACTGAATCTGCCTCAACTGCTGTACGGATCGGCTGGCGAGAGTGGGTGCCAGTACCTCGCCGTCGACCTTGATGGTGCCCGAAACAGGCGCGAGCCGGCCGCTGATGGCGCGGGCTATGGTTGATTTTCCGCTACCAGATTCGCCGACCAGCGCCACGATCTCACCGCAACGCAACTCAAGGTCGATATCCCGCGCGACAGGGATGCTCTTCTTGCCCAACAACTCCGTGAACCATCCAGACTGCGCGTAAGTCAGCGAGAGGTCGTCCACCGACATCAGCGTTTCCGTGTCCCGTTTTGTTCCGAGGGCGATAACCGGTGAAGGCGCCGGGGGCTGTGAGTCGGCCACTTCGGACCAGCGCATGCATGCCACGGATTGTGCGTCAGTCACAGGTATCAGGTTCTGTGGCGTCAAGCGACAAGCCGCTGTCGCGAAGTCGCACCGCGGTTCAAACTTACAGCCCGCGGTCATCTGATCGCGCCGCAGCATGCCGCGCAAGCCACGGGCACCACCATGACCGTGCTGTACCGTCGGAATCGAAGCAATCAGGCCGCGCGAATAGGGGTGGGCAGGGTGCGTCAACAACTGCTCGCAAGACGCGACCTCGACGAGTTTGCCGGCATACATGACGCCAATGCGATCGGCGATTTGCGCTAGCAGCGCGAGGTCATGGGTGACGTAGAGCATCGCCATGCCGATGCGGCTGCGCAGATCCGACAGCAACTGGATGATCTGGCGCTGAGTGGTGACGTCCAGCCCCGTGGTCGGTTCGTCGAGCACCAGTAAATCCGGATTGCAGGCAACGGCCATGGCAATCGTCACTCGCTGCTGCTGGCCGCCGGACAACTCATGGGGATAGCGCCGGCCGACATCGGGTAGCCCGACCAGGGCAAACAGCTCGGTGATGCGCGTCTCCATGGAGATTCCGGCGGGCAACGCGCAGTGGGTCACAATCATCTCGCGAATTTGCTGCCCGACTCGCATGCCAGGGCTCAGCGCGGTCGTCGGATTCTGTGGGACCAGCGCGATGCGGTTGCCGCGAAGCCTTGCCAGTGCGCGGGCGTCAAGCTGCAGAAGGTCTGTGCCCTCAAACAACACCTGACCGGCCTGCACGCGGCTATTGGCGGCGCCATAGCCGAGCAGCCGATAGGCGACCGTGGATTTTCCGCAACCCGATTCCCCAACGAGACCGAATGTCTCGCCGCGGGCTATGTCGAAGCAAACGCCTTCCACAACATCGGTCCAGCCGTTTTGCCCGGCATAGGCGATACCAAGGTTTTGAATCTCGATCAGCTTGGTCATGCTTCAAACCTCTTTATTGTTATTCATGCACCGACCACTGAGCGTTGGCCCAGCATTCTCGACAACCCGTCGGTGAAGAGATTGAGCCCAACGACGAGGGAGGCGAAACCCAGGCCCGGCCCGAACACCGTCACCGGCGAAGCGATCAGCAGGCCCCGGTTTTCGCTGATCATCAGGCCCCATTCCGGTGTGGGTGGGCGGATACCGAAACCGAGGAAACCGAGTGCGCCGATCAGGATGGGCGCATAGCTGATACGCAGCGAGAACTCGACCAGCAGCACGTTGGCGGCATTGGGGAGAATTTCTCGCAGGACGATGGACCAGGTACCTTCACCCCGCAGCTGGGCAGCCGCGACATACTCGCGAGTGGCAATTTCCATTGAGGCCGCCCGCGCAATCCTGGCAATCCGCGGTGTGTAAACCAGCCCGACCACCAGCACGATCAGTGCGGGTTCCCCGGCAAGGGCAGGGCCGGCAGCAATGATTGTCACCAGCGCCAATGCCAGGAACGGGATGCTGATCATGGCTTCGACCAGACGCTGCACGATCTCGTCGAACACGCCGCCGAGATAACCTGACACCAGGCCGAGCGTCGTACCGGCGACCATGCCCAGCGCCGTGCCGGCCAGGGCCAGCAGCAAAACAATGTGTGCGCCGTACATGAAACGGCTGAGGACATCGCGGCCGATTTGATCAACGCCCATCGGGTGTAGCCAGGACATGCCGGACAGCGGCATGCCGGTGCCCATTTGCGCGAAACCAAAAGGTGTCCAGAACACCCCGATCAGGGCAAACAGACCATGTGCCACGAGGATGAGCGAGCCGACCTTGAAGGCTCCAGGCATCCTTTGCCAGCGTCCGAGATAAGCCGCGAGCGATTGCGTGCGTTGGCCGGACAGCGCATTGGTAAGACTCATCGAGTAGTCCTCAGGCGAGGTTGAAGGAGAACCGCACAGATGTCGGCCACGAGGTTGGCGGTGATGTAGACCGCCGCGCTGATCATCACGGTGGCCTTGATCAAGGGAAGATCGCGCAGTTGCAAGGCATCGATCAGCAGGGTGCCAAAGCCTGGGTAGGAGAACACCCGCTCGACAATGACCACGCCACCGATCAGGAACCCGAGGTTGAGCGCCGTGATATTGAGTGCCGGGACAATGGCATTGGGCATCGCGTGGCGCCAAAGCACCGCATAAGGCCGCAAGCCTTTCAGTTCAGCGAGGCGTACGTAGTCGGAGCGCAGCACCTCGATCAGGCTGTCGCGCAGGACACGGATGGCATACACCGCCATGATGATGGCGAGGGTCACGGCCGGCAGGATCATGGCGCGCAGGTTGTCCAGCCAGGTGCTGGCGTCGGAAACCGTCGCCAGTGCGGGCAGGATGGGCATGGCCACGGCGAAGATAAAAAGCAGGATCGTCGCCAGCAGAAAGTCGGGAAGCGACAGCAGTACCAGTGTCACGACCGAAATTATGTTGTCGACCTTCGTGCCACGCCGTGTGGCTTGAATCACCGCAGGAACGATGGCCAGCACCAGGTACATGGCAAAGGCCAGCAGCGACAGGAGCAATGTGTTGATGATACGCGGGCCCAGCACGTCGGCAATCGGCCGTCCGGTTGCGATCGAGACCCCAAGATTGCCCTGGAGCAAATCGCCCAGCCAGTGCAGGTAACGGCTGAACGGGGGATCGCCCAGATGCAGTTGAGCACGCAGCACTTCCAGCGCCTTTGCGGTGGCGTCGCGACCGAGGATACGTGTCGCCACATCTCCCGGCAGGGCTTCGAGAATCAGGAAAATCAGTAACGAGACGAGCAGCAGCGTGACCGCCGACAGCATGACCCTACTGATGACAAGCCGCACAATGGTCATTTCGATCCGCCCCCTCGAGTCATCAAGGTTGAGTCCGACGCCATCCAGTCCGGAAGAAAGGCCGCATCGGTGTCCAGATCGCCCTGCCAGACGTACAAGAGCACCAAAGGCCGGTCTCCTGCGAGCGTGGCATGGGGAATCCACGAGGGATGATGAATGATTTCACCGGCTTCCCGTGATGACCACGCGTCGTCGGCCGTTCGCCAGAACGACGGGCCGGTGACCGTGTAATAGATTTCATCAGCCGGGTGGCTGTGTAACGGGTAGTGGGTTTGGGGGCCGAGGAACATCAGGCCGAAGGAGATTTCGGCATCCTTGATCAGCGCAGGGGGCCCACTTTCTGGTCCGCAGATGACGCCGTAGCCGTAGTTGTTGCCAAAGTCGGCGCTGGGCGGGGCGGCCAGATAGCTATCGCTACGCGTCAGGTGGATGGCGGGCATGAGATCGGCCAGTGCTTTGGCCAGGGCGCAACCATCGGCATAGGTGCTGAGCTCGTCCTCGCAGGACTTCTGCACCGGTACTCGTGCGGCAGGTACGTCCTGAAGGGTGGACAGCCCCGACTGCAACATGCGCAAGCGTTTTGCGTGTGACCTTGCGACGGGTTGATCATCGCGATCGAGCACGTCGGCAAAGCATTGGAGAAACCTGGACAGATAAGGGAGTGTCATGCGCACAGCCTCCTCCCCGGAGCCGACAGGCTCCGTGGACTGGATTGAATTCAAATGGGGCGAGCGGGGCGAGCGGCTACTTTGCGCAGCCCAGTTCCGCGTAGTTGATACGGTTCACGTCGACGTTCGGGGAATAGCCGCTGCAGCCTTTGCGCAACCCCGCGACGACCGATGAAAAGACCGGAAGAATCATGCCGCCTTCTTGCGCAACCATGCGCTGGGCGTCGCGATAGAGCTTGTTGCGCTCTTGCTCGTCCGCGGTTTGCCCGGCCCTGGCGACCAGCGCATCGAAATCCGCACGCTTCCAGTGGGTCTCGTTCCATTCCGATGCGCTGTTGAGCGACAGCGTCAATGCTTCAGCCGGTGGACGAGCACTGGTGTACGAGATGACCGCCGGTTTCTTCAGCCAGATCGTGTCCCAGTAACCCTCGGCCGGCGAGGTGATGACGTTCACTTTTATGCCGGCGGACGCCGCCATCTGGGCATAGACCTGAGCCAGTAACAGCATGCCGGGGTAGGAGTCGGACGTATAGAGATCGAAGGCGATGCCATCAGGATGACCTGCCTCGCTCAGCAAGGCTTTGGCCCGCTTGATGTCCGCTTCCGGTGGTGGCGTATTGAGGCTCAGTGGTGAGCTGGGCGGTATCGGTGTATCGCCACCGACTTCGCCATAGCTCAACAGCACGGTGTTGAGGATGGTTGGCCGATCCATGACCAGCTTCATTGCCTCGCGCACCCGGACATCGTCGAAGGGCGCCGTGTCGGTCCAGACAGCGATATAAAGCGAGGTCGCCCCGGGCGTCGAAACGAGATCGACCGCCGGGTTGCCCTTGAGCGTGATCAGGCTTGCCGGATCGACCACCAGCGACAAATCAATCGAGCCTGACAATAACGCCGAAAGCCGTGAAGTCGCTTCAAGACTGGTGGTGATTTCCAGGCAGTCGGCTTTCGGCAAACCGGCGCGCCAATAATGGGGGTTGCGCTGCATGACCCGCACCGGGCCGTTGGTGGTAAAGGTCTTCTGCACAAACGGCCCGGTACCGTTGCCTTGGGTCCGCAGGTCTGCACCCTTGGCACCCTCGGGGACCATCAGCGCATATTTGGTCGCGATCAACATCGGCAGTTCGACGACCGGCGATTTCACCTTGAAGCGCACGGTATTTTTATCGACTGCCGTGATACCGGCCGGGTCAAGGAAGGAGAGGGTGGAAAACCCGCCGGGCGAGACGGCCGGGTCGAGCAGGCGACGATAGGAATAGACCACATCGGCCGCATCGAAATCGGACCCGTCGTGGAACTTCACCCCTTCGCGCAAGTGGAAAGTCCATTCGGTGGCATCCGCGTTGGATTCCCACGATTGCGCCAGCACCGGGATGGGCATCATGGTATTGCTGCGGTCGACCAGGGGTTCATACACGGCACGGATGTGATAGACGCTGTCGGTGCCGATCAATGCGGCGGGGTCCATCGTCTGTTTCTCGCCGTCCGATTCGTACCCCAGCACGCGCACGCATTGCTCGGCGGCTGTTACCGTGGGTGCGGAGAAAAAACAGGTTCCGAAAGCCAGCGCAAAAGCTGAGGATGCAAACAAACTACGTTTCATTTCTGTGCCCCTGATTTATTTTTATGGGACGAGTATGTGATTGCGTTGAATCCCGGGCAAACGAGTATATTTAACCCCCGCTTGAATTTTTTTAACGTCGCGAGCAAGCATGATTCCGAGATCGCTTCCCCCCCTGTCGACGCTGAAAGTCTTCGAATCCGCTGCGCGATTGCGCAGCTTCAAAGGCGCTGCCGAGGAACTGAGCCTTACCCAGTCGGCGATCAGTCACCAGATCGCTTCGCTTGAACGCTACCTGGGCACAGCGCTCTTTTGCCGATTGCCAGGTCGGGTAGAACTCAACGAAAAGGGCGAGCTTTACTTCCCTGTGATCCAGGATGCGCTGGATCGCATCTCGCTCACGACCGACCTCATCCGTGAGAAGCAGACCCAAACGTCCTTGACCGTACAGGTCTATGTCACCGTTGCGGTTCGATGGCTTATCCCAAGGCTCCAGACGTTCAAGGATGCGTCGCCCGAAATTGCGGTCAGCCTGGATGCAAGCCTGTTGGACTGGGAGTTCAATCCCGCCCGGGCCGACGTGGGGATCATCTATACGCGTACACCGGATCGACCGAATCTGACCTACACACTCCTGAAGCAGGAGCGGCTCGTGGCGGTTTGCTCAAAGAAACTCGCCAAGGCCATTGCCGCACCAGAGGACCTGCGTCAGGTTCCGTTTCTGGCGATCTCGGGCACCACTGACGATTCGTTGATGTGGGCCCGGAGCATCGGACTTCCCAGCCTTGTGCAAAGTAAATCGCCTCGATTCGACAGCAGTTTGCTGGCGATTGAAGCGGCAATCAGTGGACAAGGGGTAGTGGTGGTTCCCGAGTTCCTTGTTGAGGCAGATCTTCAATCGGGCAACCTGGTCATACCCATACAGACGGAGGTCATGCAGGCCGGAGGCTGGTATCTCGCGCATGTTCAGCGCAGGGGGCATGAACTGCCGATCCAGCGTTTTCTTGAATGGATACAGGCGCAGTGACAAAAGATGCGTCCTGACAAGACCTGCACAGTCGTTACAGCGCTATAAGTCTCACGCGCGGCGATTGCGGCTTAGCGCTATCGCGATGCTTGCGACAACGCATGAATGGCATCCGCAGCCATCTTTTCAGCGCTGTTCATCCCGGCAATCCGTAAGACACGCGCTCACCGGGAGGTCGCTTGGTCGTAAGTGGGCATCCAGAAATAATGTAAATCCGCAATTTTTCCTCCATGAATACAAGCCGGTTTCGAGGCAGGCAAGATATCCCATACTCGGTTGGGTCTCAGTTTTTTCTGGGCTGTAAATGACCGTATATGGGCCGCTTCTGGGCCGAAAGCTGCCGACCATCAAGGGCGCTGCTACCGACCTGGAGTAGTCGGCGACCAGAACGATGGCAAATTAGTGGCTATGCTTGGTCTGCTGACGAAACTGATCAGGCAGTCCGGCAGGCTGCGCGGAAATGACCCGCAACGTTCACCCCAGGCATGCTGGCCAAGTTCTGCACGCTCGTCAGAGGCGCAGAGCGAGGCTGCAGAAATTGAAAGGAACAGAACATCTGGCAAAAGTGAATGCCGACATTCAGTTCTACACTGGAGAGCGAGGACAATCGTTGTCGGCACAAAAGGTTAACGGGTTTCCGAATACCGCTTCTATTGCTCAATTTAGAAGGATTATGTTTGGAGATTGTGAAATGGATTCTTTCAGGAATAAAAGCGCCGCACAGCAAGCCATACCCACCCTTTCAAATAAGCCGCGCTCGACCAAATGGCACCGCATGTACTTTTTTCTTGCGGGATTCGACGTGCTGGTTGTTGTGCTGAGCGTGCTATTGAATCACCTGATCGTCGATACCTATCACCGCTCCATCAAGGCAAACCAGTCGTGGGTCCAACAGCTGTCGAGCTATTCAACGCTGGGCAGCCTGGCTTCCACAGTCAATGCGCCGGGCAATAATGTGTTCGACACACATAATGTTGAAGCCGAATCGCGGAACATGAATGAAGCCTTGCGCGCCTTCAACGAGCATTTGGCAATGACCAAAAAACAGTTGGAAGTACGGATCGCCAATGAGGCTGAACACAGTGCAGATATCCAAGCCTTTATCCTTGCATTGAAGGATGAGGTGGCTGCAGTTGATGCCGCGATGGTCGAAATGGTGAACGAGGCCTTGCTGATCTTTTCCTACTTCAGGGAAGGGCAGTCGGATAATGCCGGCAAACGCATGGCAACGATGGACAGGAAGTTTGCCCTGGTGCTCGCCTCACTCAGTACCGTGCGCGATCGCGTTGGCCTGGTTCAAAGCAAGCTTCTGGAGGAGGAGCTTGAGTCGGTCGAAGAACTGCGCCGGGTCGAATACGCGATCATGGTGTTCGTGCTACTGATGGTCAGTGCGGCCGTTATCTACGGAGGCAAGATCAGGCGCGAAATGGAGTCGCAAGCAGCCGAAAGGGAAGGTTATCTGGCAGTGCTGCGCGAAAGCGAGATGCAGGCCCGCCAGCAAGCATCGCTGCTGGACAAGGCCCAGGACGCCATTGTCGTTCATGGGATGGATAACCGCATCCTGTACTGGAACAAAAGTGCCGAGCGTCTCTACGGTCTGTCAAAGGAAGAGGCACTCGGCAAGTCGGCACAGGAGTTGATCTACCAGGGTAGCGCCGCTTTCAATGCGGCCACTAACAGCCTGATAGAAACGGGTGACTGGGCGGACGAAGTTACACTTCGACGTCGGGATGGCTGCACCATCACGTTCGAAAGTCATCGAACCCTGGTGCGAGACGATGAGGGCCAGCCGCAATCCGTTCTGTCGATCAATACTGACATCACCCACCGTAAGACCGCTGAGCAAGAAGTCCAGCGTTTGGCCTTCTACGATCAGTTGACCGGGCTGGCCAACAGGCGGCTCATGTTGGACCGGTTACAGCATCTGCTGGCGGGCAGCCCCCGTATCCTGCAGACGAGCGCGATCATTCTCATTGACCTGGATAACTTCAAGGCACTGAACGACACGCTGGGGCATGACAGAGGCGACATGTTGCTGCAGCAAGTTGCTCTGCGCCTTTGCGGCTGCATACGCGAGAGCGACACCGTGGCTCGCCTGGGCGGAGACGAGTTCGTCGTCCTGCTGGATGGCCTTAATGAGAATCCTCCAGAAGCAGCTATCCAGGCCAAGGCTATTGGCGAAAAAATTCTCAACGCTCTGAACATTTCCTACCAACTGGATGGATATGAGCACCACAGCACCCCCAGCCTCGGCATTGCGCTGTTCCAGGGGCAGCTGAGCACAGTGGACGATATTATGAAGCGCGCTGACCTGGCGATGTATCGCGCCAAGGCGGCGGGCCGCAATACCATGCGCTTCTTCGATCCGCAAATGCAGGCGGTTGCCACGGCACGCGCCAGACTGGAAGTAGACTTGCGCCGAGGCTTGCAGGACAACGAATTCCTTCTTCATTACCAGCCGCAGGTGAATAGTGAGGGCCGTATCATTGGCGCAGAGGCACTGATGAGATGGCAGAATCCTGAGCGCGGAGTCGTGTTTCCAGGCGATTTCATTCCATTGGCAGAGGAAACGGGGTTGATTCTGCCGTTAGGCCGTTGGGCGCTGCAGGCAGCCTGCGCTCAGCTGGTTGCCTGGGCAAAGCATTCGCAAACCGCCCGACTGGGTATGGCTGTGAATGTCAGCGCCCGCCAGTTTCACCATCCGGACTTCGTCGAGGAGGTACTGCAAGTACTGAGACACACGGGGGCCGATCCGAAGAAATTGAAACTGGAACTGACCGAAGGCCTGCTGATAGAGGATATGGAAGGTACTGTCGCTAAAATGATCGAGTTGAAAGAGATCGGCATAGGCCTTTCGCTGGATGATTTCGGAACCGGCTACTCGTCACTGTCATACCTGAAGAGCCTTCCGCTGGATCAACTCAAGATCGACCAGTCGTTTATCAGAGATGTGCTGGTTGATCCCAGTGACGCCGCCATCGCCTGCGCGATTGTGAGCATGAGCCAGATATTGGGGCTTTCGGTGATTGCGGAAGGTGTGGAGACAGAAGCTCAGCGGACCTTTCTGCTCAAGCATGGCTGTCAGACCTACCAGGGCTTCCTGTTTTCCCCGCCACTGCCAGCCGAACAATTTGAGGCGTATGTTCACGAAAGATTAATGGCGAGCACTGATTTCCAGGACCAAGACTAAATCGCCATAACTTCGCAGGTGCCTGGCAACTTTGCAGAACCACACTTCATGGTTCTGCAAATCGCGCCCTTCGGACATCTTCATGAGTCACGTCGCAATGGAAAGTAAGGCAGCAATCGTTCGGTCTCTCTTCTGACCACGGCGTAGCATTCGCAACTCAGCGCCTCCAGCCGAGCCCTGTCGAGGATCTTGATGTGTCCCCGACTGTATTCGATAACACCCAGGCGCTGTAGCTTGCCGGCGGCGTCGGTCACGCCTTCCCGGCGTACACCCAGCATGTTGGCGATCAATTCCTGGGTCATGGTCAGTTCATTGCCTTGCAGGCGATCGAGCGACAACAGCAACCAGCGGCACAGTTGCTGGTCGATGGAGTGGTGGCGGTTGCACACCGCCGTCTGGGCCATTTGCGTGATCAGTGCCTGGGTGTAGCGCAGCATGAGCAGAAGCATCTCTTCATGGCGGTTGAACTCGTCCTTGAGCTGCTGGCCGGGTAACCGCAAAGCATGCCCGGCACTTTGCACAACGGCCCGACTCGGCGTGCTTTCACCGCCCATGAACACTGCAACACCGATCAAGCCTTCATTGCCGACAACTGAAATCTCGGCCGAGGCGCCGTTCTCCATCACATATAACAGCGACACGATCGCGTCGGTGGGGAAGTAGACATGCCGTAGAGCGCCACCGGACTCATAGAGCACTTTGCCAAGTGGCAGTTCGACCGGTTCGAGGTGGGGTAGCAGACGCTCCAGCGCTTGCGCGGGAAGCGCCGCCAGGAGGTAGTTCTGTTGTGGCTTGGGTACAGCAAACATATCAGCCACCGTTCAAGGGCGAATACCCTGATCGGGACAGGTTACTCCAAAGCGCACTATGCGGGGCAACGCACCGAAGCAAGCCCGGCAATCTGCGATGCTCAAGGGTACGACGCTGCATCTGCAGCGTCTAACGTTGGAGGTTGTCATGAGCAAGCACATTGACCCGAATCTTCGCCAGGGTCCCGGCAAGCCCACTGCGAAACAGCCACAGAACATACCGGTCCCCCTTCATTACAAGCCTGGCCAGCCGGTACCCATCAAGCTGAGTGAGGCCGTGCAGCCGCACCACCAGGGCCCGAATCTTCCTGTCTGAATCCAGGGCCAAGAGCGCTGTTTCTCAGCGCTCAAGATCGGCTTCGACAGTTCTATCCCACCCTGGGGTTTCTGGCTGCAGCGCTTTTACCTGGCATGTCACCAGGACCTGGTGTTCTTTACCGTCATCGAGCAATTCCAGCGCGTCATTGCCCAGCAGCTCACCGTCCAGCGTGGTCGAAGTGGTCGTGCCCGGACGTACATTGATATGGTAATTCGTCTCCCCATGGCGGTAGCGCAGCGTGTAGCCAGGCCAACCCTGCGCAAGCAGCGGTACGATATGCAATGACGTACCGACACGCTGCAATCCGAGCAATGACTCGACGATGAATCGGTACATCCAGCCGGCCGACCCGGTGTACCAGGTCCACCCCCCACGGCCCGCATGTGGCGGCGTGCCGTAGACGTCGGCAGCCATGACATAGGGCTCGACCTTGTAGGTTTCGATCCGGCTGGCGATTTCATTGCCAGCGGGGTTGATCATGTTGAGCAACCGCCAGGCCCTGACGTTGTCGCCAAGCTCGGCGAACGCCATGCCGGCCCAGACCGCGGCGTGGGTGTACTGGCCGCCATTTTCCCGTACGCCCGGCACATAGCCCTTGATATAGCCGGGTTCGAGCACGCCCGCGTCGAAGGGCGGATCGAGTAGCAAAACCGCGCCTGTGTCGGGGCGTACCAAGTGCTGCTCGAATGAAGCCATGGCCGTGCGGCGCCGGGTTTGCGAGGCGGCACCCGACAGTACGGACCAGCTTTGCGAGATCGAGTCGATGCGGCATTCGTCATTGTTGGCCGAGCCCAGGACCTGGCCGTCGTCAAACCAGGCGCGCCGGTACCATGAACCATCCCAGGCATGCTCCTCCAGACTGGCCTGCAGCAGGGCGGCCTGCTGGGTACAACGCTGTGCGAAAACCGGGTCGCCATGCAATTGGGCCGTGATGGCAAACTGTTGCAGGACCTCGAATCCGAAGAAGCCCAGCCACACGCTTTCCCCTTGGCCAAGATGGCCGACCCGGTTCATCCCGTCGTTCCAGTCGCCCGTGCCGATCAAGGGCAAGCCGTGGCTGCCACGCTGCAGGCCGTGTTCGATGGCGCGTACACAATGCTGATAGAGGCTTTCTTCAAGGTGCGACTTGCCCGGCAGGTCGTAGTAGGACTCCTCCCCGGCATTGAGCGGGCGGCCTTCAAGGTAACCCACGGGTTCGGCCAGCACGCTGAGGTCTGCGGTGACGTTGACATAGTGGCTGGTCGCCAGCGCGAGCCACAGGTAATCGTCCGAACAGCCACTGCGCACCCCCCGATCGAGCGGTGGGTGCCACCAGTGTTGAACGTCGCCTTCGGCATATTGATGGGCTGCACACAGCAACAAATGGCTACGCACGCTGGCGGGATCGGCATGGATCATCGCCATGCTGTCTTGCAGTTGATCGCGAAAGCCGATGGCCCCGCCGGACTGATAGTAGCCACTGCGGGCCTGGAAGCGACAGGCGATCACCTGGTACATCAGCCAGCCATTGACCATGACATCGATGCTCGGGTCGGGGGTCTGGACCTGAATCACGCCCAGATGCGAACGCCAATGCTCGCGGACCGCCTCGAGTTGCGCGGTTGCCGCCCCCAGGCCCCGGTACTGCTGGACCAGGCGCAGGGCTGACGCCGTATCCCTGGCGGCACCGAGCCGGAAAACCACGTCCTGGTCATCACCGTTGTCGAGGTCGAGGGCCACCTGTATCGCCGCACAGGGATCCAGGCCTCCACCGGTACGGCCCGACAGCCGTGCCTGCTGTAATCCGGCAGGCGCCTTGAGGCTGCCGTTGCGGCCGATGAATTCACTGCGATCGCCGCTGATGCTGGTGTCGGTCGAATCGGTATCGAGGAACGCCACCCGTTCGCAAAACTCGATCGAATAGGCGTTCCTGGCAAAAAATGCGCCGCTGCTGGGGTCGGCTTCCGTCACCACATGCATCGCTGATTTGCTGCGCAAGTCGCCCAGCACCCACTCGACATAGCAGGTCGCCGACAGACGTCGGGCGCGGCCTGAGCGATTGCGAATCTGCAAATGCGAGAACTTGATCGAAGCATCCAGCGCCACATACACCCACAACTCGGTGTGGATACCGTCTTCATCGTGCTCGAAGACGCTGTAGCCGAAGCCGTGCCGAGTACGGTACGGACCAGTACCGGGACAAGGCTGTGGCGTCACCGACCAGAAATGCCCGGTTTCTTCGTCGCGCACATAGATCGCCTCGCCGCTGGCGTCGGTGAGCGGGTCGTTATGCCAGGGGCTCAGGCGAAATTCGTGAGCGTTTTCCATCCAGGTGTAAGCGCCACCACTTTCGGACATCACCGTGCCGAAATGCGCATTGGCCAACACGTTGGCCCATGGCGCCGGTGTCGGCCTGCCAGGCTGCAAGGTCATGACGTACTCGCTGCCATCGGCACTGAAGCCGCCATAGGCGTTGCCCAGGAGCAAACCTTCGATCGCGGGCAGGGTAGCGGTCGCCGTTGCCTTTGCCTGGCGCTTGAGTGTGGGGACCAGCGCCGGGTACACCGGGCTGGCGTGACGCCGATGAACCTGCTCGGCAATGCCGCCGTTGCCTTCGCTCAGTACCAGGCGCGCCACCGACAGGATCAGCGTCCGATCCTCGTTCGACAACTGCTGTGCCGGACGCACGAAAATGCCCCCGGGATGGTCGATCAACGAGGCCTCGCTGCCGGACGTCACCACACCCATGATCAAGTCCTGGAGTTGCTGGCGATAGCCGGCCTGGTCTTCGTTCCAGATGACCAGGTCCACCACCAGCCCCTTTTGCCGCCAGTAGGCATGGGCCTTGACCATCTGCTGCACGAGCTCGATGTTCTCGACGGTGGCGATCTGCAGCAGAACGATGGGCAGGTCGCCGGAGATCGCCTGGCCCCAGAGGCTCGATTGATTACGTCGATTGGCCATCAATACGCTATTTTCCGCGCGCAACGAGGCATTGGCGTAGAGGATCGAAGCGGCCATCTGTTCGAACAGGCGGGCTTCTTCCTGCGATACGTTGAGTTGGCGCAGCAGCACCTGACTGTGGGTCCATGCCAGGTCGAAGACGCGATCGGCGAGGTGTCGGTCGCGGTATTTATTGATCAGGTACAGGCAGTCCTCACGGCTGTCCGCGATGCCGGTCACCAGGTCGATGGTCGCCGTTTGCCCGGGTTCCAGGGCGATACGGCAGCGGATGGCGACGATCGGATCAAGCACCGAACCTGCGGTTCCTGACAGCTGCTGGACATTGCCATCGAGCGCGGCCGGTGCTGCAACGTTGCGTCCTCGACCGATGAATCGCGCTCGATCGGTTTCGTAGGAAATGGCGTCGATGTCCACGCCATGGGCGGCCAGCAGGTGGCACATCCAGGGGACTGCTTCCTCACTGGAACGCCGCCTGCGGGTGCAGACGATTGCCTGCAGCTCCGGCAACAGTTCGGTCTGCACGAACAGGTTGCTGAAGGCCGGATGAATGGCATCACTGATTGCCGGCGCCAGGACCACCTCGGCGTAGGTGGTGATCTCCACGCTACGACGCACGCGGCCGCGGTTGGTGATGTGCAGCCTGCGCAGTTCGATATCGTCTTCGGGCGACACGACGATCTCGGTGTGCGTATCGAAGTCGCGCTCGCGAACACGAAACTCGGCCCGGGCATCGCTGAAAATCGCTTCATGGCTTTCCGGTCGGTGCAGGGTCGGCTGGTGGGCCGAGGACCAGAATACGCCGCTGCTGACATCGCGCAGGTAGCAGAACATGCCCCAGTTGTCGCGGGTCGCGTCTTCATGCCAGCGGGTCAGCGCGATGTCGTTGCAGCGGCTGTAACCGCCGCCCGCACTGCTGAGCATGACGTGGTAACGGCCGTTGGAAAGTAGCTGGACGGCGGGGCGCTTGCGCCCGGGATCGGCGAATACGCGAAGCCTGGTTTCCTGCGTGCGTGCGTTTTCCCCTGTGGCAGGCGCCTGGGTCGCATGCAGGTACGGCGCGGCGGTTTTCGGTACGCGCTCCTGCAGCAGCAAGACCGTCGCCTGGAATGACGGGATCGACTCGAAACGACGCTGCATGGGCCGGTCCAGCAGCAGGCTGGTCAAGGCCAGCAGGCTCATGCCCTGATGGTGTGCCATGAACGAGCGCACGACCGCATAGCGCTGGCCGCGTGGCAGACGTGCCTCGGTGTAGTCGACCGCTTCGTACAGACCATAGCGACCGGCCGACCCCTGGGCTGCCAGGCGTTGCAGGTTGTGGCAGGCCGCTTGCGGCTCGACCATGAGCGCCAGGGCGCTGGCGTACGGCGCAATCACGGTATCCTCGGCCAACCCGCGCTTGAGGCCAAGGCCCGGAACACCGAATGCCCGATACTGATAATTGAAGTGGGCATCCAGGGTGTTGTAACCCGACTCGGACACGCCCCAGGGGATGCCCAACTGATTGCCATGCTCGATCTGCAAGGCGACGGCCGCGCGGCACGTCTGCTCCAGCAGCGTACCTTCATAGCTGGGCATTACCAGGTTCGGCATCAGGTACTCGAACATCGATCCGGACCAGGAAAGCAGTACCGGCACCCCGCGATTGTTGCTGAGCAAGCGTCCAAGGGTGAACCAGGCCTGTTGCGGCAACTGGCCCTGGGCGATGACCACGAAATTGGTCAGGCGAACCTCTGAAGCGAGCAGGTCGTAATAGCCGTTGTCCAGCCTGCGTTCGTCGGCGTTGTAGCCTATCGAGAACAGGTCACGCTGGGCATCGTAAAGGAAGGTGAAGTCCATGCTGGCCAGTGACGCGGACAATTCGGCCAGGCGCTCGACGTGGATGATCCGTGCGCGAGCCAGGCGTTGCACCGCCTGCACTTGCGCCTGATCGGCAGGCAACCACAGGGTGCAGTCGAGCTCTGCCATTTGCCGCAGGCTGAGTGCGGGTGTCGGTGTCGATGTCGGCGCCTTGGCCCGGGCGGGTGCCAACGGCAGCTCGAAGCGCAGTCGCTCCGCCCGCAGGTCCGCACACTGCGCCTGCAATGCCTGCAGCCAGTAGTGTGCTTCTTCAGCAGAGGTGGCCGCAGTGTCGATGGCCAAGGCCTGCGCCTGATCGAGTAACGGCAGGAGGTTGTCCGGGGTGTCGTGGACAATCGCCGCCTGCACCCGTGCGCGCAGTTCAAGCACGGCAGCGTCATCGAGGTCCGCGTCCTGCAACGCCTGCTGCAGCACATCGAGGGTGTCGCCCAGGCCGTCAAGGGTACGTTGATCGAACAGGGGCGTGTCGACCAACCCCAGCAGCCCCGGCCGCAGGGTGAGCAACAGGCCCGCCAGGTTGCCGCTGTCCACGGTGGACACATACCGAGGTGCCAGTGGCTGCAGTGTCTGGGTGTCGTACCAGTTGTAGAAGTGCCCATGATGACGCTCAAGGCCGGCCATGCTTTCAAGCGTTGCCGTGATGCGTTCGAGCAAGCGTCCGCTGCTCAGATAGCCGAAATCGTGGGCCGCCAGGTGAGAGAGCAAGGCCATGCCCATGTTGGTCGGTGAGGTCCGATGGGCAATGGTCGGCTTGGGTATTTCCTGGACGTTGTCCGGCGGCAACCAGTTGTCCTCGGGGCCCACATAGCGATCGAAGAACGCCCAGGTCTGGCGTGACAGCATGCGCAGGAATCGCAGGTCTTGCGCTGACGGGGCAAACCCCGCCGGTGTTGTCGGCAGGCTGATCCACCAGGCAATCGCCGGGCTCGCCAGCCACACCAGCAGCAAGGGTGCCGCCAGAGCGAGTACATGGAGAGTGGGGAGCAGGGCGGCGAATAGCAGCAGCGCCAGCGCAGGGGCAATCCACATGCTTTTATACATGCCGGACAGCGCGTTGCCAGTGGAGCGCTCCACCTCACGAGAAGGTTGCCATTGCAGGAGGCGGCGCTTGCTGACCAGCATGCGCCACAGTGAGCGGCCAATCGCATCGAAGCTCAACAACGCATCGGAGGGCAACCAGACAATCGACAACAGCGCCCGCATGAAATGCTGGCCCGAGGTGCGCAATGCAGCAGTCAGATGTTGTCCCAATGGAATATCGGCAGCTTTCTGTACCAGCGCCAGTACCGACTGCAGCACGGGCTGCAGGCAGACCAGAATGACCACCGCCAACGTCCAGGAGGCGGCCTCGTTCGTACCCAGCCAGCCCCATGCCAGCATGGCCAGGAAGGCACCTGGCTCGAGGCTGCGGCGCAGATTGTCAAAAATCTTCCAGCGGGCCAGGTTGCTCAGGCGATTGGCTGCGAATCCGCCCTGGGGTTTCGGTGCCCACGGCAAGGCCCAGTACAGCACTTGCCAGTCTCCGCGAATCCAGCGGTGTCGGCGTTTGGCATCGGCGCTGTAGCGAGACGGGTATTCCTCATACAGTTGTACATCGCTGAGCAGCCCGCAGCGGGCGTAGCACCCTTCGATCAAGTCATGGCTGAGGATGCGGTTGTCGGGCAGGCAGCCTTCGAGTGCCTGTTCGAAGGCGTCGACGGCATAGATGCCCTTGCCGATGAAGGAACCGTTGTGGAACAGGTCTTGATAAACATCGGAGACAGCGCGGGTATAGGGGTCGATACCCGCATCGCTGCCAAACAGGCGAGCGTAGGTCGAGCGTGCCGTGCTCGGCAGGCTGATCCCCACGCGGGGCTGGAGGATGGCGTAACCGCTGACGATCTTGCCGCTCTGTTCATCGAACACCGGATGGTTCAGCGGGTGCATCATGGTCCCGATGCACTGATGCGCGACATCCCGTGGCAGCAAGGTATCGGTGTCCAGGGTGATGACGAAGCGCACCGCACTCAGTGGCGTGACATCACCGACGATCAATGCAAAGCGTTCATGCCCTTTGCCACGCAGCAATGCGTTGAGCTCGGCGAGTTTGCCACGCTTGCGCTCATGCCCCATCCATACCCGCTCGGTAGAGTTCCAGTGCCTGGGCCTGTGCAGCAGGAAGAAGCGGTCGACCTGGCCATCGGCATATTTGTGGTTGAGCGCCTCGATCAGTTGGCGCGCCAGTGCGAGCAATTCGGCATCCTCGGGCATCACCTCGGCAGGGGCGTCCATGAAGTCACTGAGCAGCGCAAAATGCAGGTGGGCATCGCGATTGGCCAGGAATCGCACTTCCAGGCCTTCCGCCAGAGCCTCGATGTCGCCCGCGTTGGCGAACATCGTAGGCACCGCCACCAGCGTACGCGCCTCGGCCGGTATGCCCTTGCTGTAGTCCAGGCGGGGCAGTAGCGATGGGGCCACAGTGAGGGTCACCAGCCAGTTGACCAGCCCGATCGCCAGACGGCTGGTCATCAATAACGCGGGCACGGCGAGCAGGACCAGACACCAGGTTGGCGTGCCACTGCGCCAAGCGCTGCTGAGAAATGGCCAGGCCAGCAGCAGCGTCAGCAGCAGTGCAGGGCACAGGTAGAACTTCAACGGGGCGCTCTGCAGCAAGCGCTTCCATCGTTCGAGCAGCGGCACGCTGGCGTGCAGCACCTGTTCCAGGCTGAGCAACCCGTCAGCCACCAGGTAATAGCCCACGTGTCCGGTTACACCGGCCGTGGGCTGTGTGGTGCTGGCCAGTTCGATGGCGACTTGTGCCACCCTGGTTTCAGACTGCACACAATGCCGTGCGAGACGTTCGACCACATGGCGGTAGCGATCCCGGGTGGCAAAGTCCATGTTCGCGTAGATGCCCGCCGGGTCCGCGCACAATACCTGTTCGACATGACTGAGCAGCTCGACGAACTCACGCCAGTCGGTCGCCGCCAGCAATCGCAGGCTGGCGATGCTGTTGCTGATGGACACCTGGTCACCGGATTGCTGCTGGGCATCCATCTGCACCAGGCGTTCGACGGTAAGGCCGGACTCACCGAGCGTTTGTTCTATCCACGCCATGGGCAATATCAGCGCGGCGCTTTGCCCGTGCAGGCGGCGCGCCAGTTCGGCAACGAATGAAGGCGTCATCGGCGGTGCCGATCGCGCCATGTCGGCAACGGTCAATACCACGCTCTTGGCGTCGCGCTCGGCCATTTCGATCAATCGATCGGCCCAGTCATCGGCAAGGTTACGGTCATCCCGGTTGGCCATGACCCGGGACGCCACGCGCCGCAGGTTCTCGATCAGCGCCAGGCGCAGCATGATCGGGATTGCCCATAGCTCGCCCAGGGCCAGCGGCGTGATGGTCTGATAAGAGGCGATGAAACAATCCAGGCTCGGCGCGTCGACCCGGCCATCGCCGTGAGCAATGGTTTCCAGGGCGATGTCGTAGACCCGCGGCAGGCCTGCCGAAGGACCTTCGGCCAGGCGTGGCAACTCGCGACTGTAGCCGTCGGGCAGGTGAGTCCTGGCAGTACGGATGTTTTCTTCGATGAGGTAGAAGTTATCCAGCAGCCACTCCGCCGCAGGGGTGGCGCGTCGACTGGACAGTTGTACGGTCTTGAGCGCAGCGCAACTACGTTCCAGAAGCAGTTGGTTGTCAGTCAGGCGGCCCAGCAAGGCGTCCTTTCTGGAAAGACGCCCCAGCACATGTTGGCGTGCCAGTACGATACCGTGGTCTGCCATCTGCTGCGCATTGAACAGGTCGGAACGCAGGATGGGCTCGTACTCGAACTTGTGCCGCGCGGCACTCCACCTGAGCCAGATGGCCGGTGAGCGCCAAAGGCTGGACAGCGTGCGAGTCAGGAAATTTTGCATGAATTCCTTCGTACGACCCGCGCAGGGCAGGTCGCATGTGGAATGAAGGCGGTTCTACGCCAGGCTAGGTGTGCGGGCGTTGCGCCGCCGGGCGCAGCATTCCACCGATGATTGTGGGTTATTCATCGGGGCGAAGTCTGTTCGCTAGCGAACATAGGCCATGTTGGCGGCAAGGGGCTGTGTGATAGGCGAACGATCCAAGAGGCCGCTTTTGGGCCGGTTGTAGCCCTTCGTGACCGGGAGAAACGGTCTGAATGTACCTTTTCCCACCTCAAAATCACTTGCTGCAGCGATCCACCACTACTTGTATCCTTGTTCAAGTAGAGGACGAATGGCTGCAGCTATTGGCTTGGCCCAATAGTCGCCGGAACGGAAAAATGGACTTTCCATAAGGTAGTAACGTGAAGCGTGATACCCATCTTGTTGTGCTTTTGCTGTTGGTTATCGGTTGTTCCCTGGCGTCACTGACTGTCTGGAAGGTATTGGCCTCTCGAGATCGAGCACTGGAGGACGTGGATGTCCATGGCTTGAACCTTACCCAGGCGCTTGCCACTTATTCCGAAGGCATTGTCCGGCAAAGTTCGCTGCTTTTGCTCGGGCTTGTCGAACGCCTGGAAACCGAAGGTAGCGGTCCTGCGCAGATTCAGCGGCTCAGTGCATTGGTCAACCGCCAGGTGCCGCTGATGCCACAGCTCAGTGGTATCACGATCTACGATAATCAGGGACGTTGGTTGATGTCCTCCAACCGGCCGATTCCAGCCGGGGTGAACAACACTGATCGTGCCTATTTCATTCATCACCGCGACGATCCATCCCGTGAGCCCTTTATCGGTCCGCCAATCCAGAGCCGTTCCAATCACGAATGGGTGATCACCGTCAGCCGTCGTTTCAATGGTCCTCGCGGCGAATTTGCCGGCGTAGTGGCGGTCACCTTGGGGATCGAAAACTTCCTGCGGTTGTTTGGAAAGATCGACGTAGGGCAGGAGGGGGCTATCGGATTGTCCTATACCGACGGTACGTTGCTGGTTCGCTATCCTTTCCGCGAGCAGGATATGGGGCGCAACTTTTCCACGTCGCCCATCTACACAAAGTATCTCGTCGATCGATCAGTCGGCACCGCATCGTTTACCTCCAGCCTGGACGGCGTGGAGCGGCTATACGCCTTCCGCAAGAGTGACCGGCTGCCACTGGTCACTACGGTGGCACTCGGCAAGCGCGAAGCTCTCGCCGCGTGGCGAACGGAGGCATTGCTGTCCGCGGTGGTGGTGACGGGGCTGCTGGGACTTACCGGACTCATCGGTTGGTTTTTGATCCTGGATATCCGTCGGCGTACCAAGGCAGAAGAACAGTTGCGTGGGGCTCAGCAGCAGTTGCTCTCATCGAATCGGCAACTTGAACTGCTTGCGATGAAGGATGCCCTTACCAGTTTGGCAAATCGACGCTGTTTCGATGAGAGCCTTGCCATGGAAGCTCGGCGAGCACAGCGTGAGGGAACGACGTTGGCATTGCTGATGATTGATATCGACTACTTCAAGCGCTTTAACGACTCGTTCGGGCATGTGGCTGGAGACGCATGCCTGCAGACGGTTGGCAGGATTTTCGAGGCGTGCGTAAGGCGACCGTCAGATCTGGTGGCGCGTTATGGTGGAGAGGAGATGGGTATCATCATGCCTGACACCGACAGTGACGGTGCCGCGGTGGTGGCGCAACTTATTCTCGACCGTTTGAAGCAAGAGAACATTGCGCACAACTCCAGCCCGTTCGGACGGCTAAGTGTGAGCATCGGGATTGCTACAGCCACGGGTTCCCAACTGAACCCTTTGCAAGGGTTGATCGAGGTAGCAGATCAGGCTCTGTACAATGCCAAGGCGTTGGGACGTAACCGGTTTGTGAGGGGGGAGATCGTTCCCCATGACTAGACGGTCTATCCTGGCGCTTCTCGTCGTAATTACCGAACATAGATAGCAAAAGATCAGAAACCTGCTATTACGTTAGTAATTGCCTCTTCATTCATTGCAAGTCGTCACAGGTGCGGCCCACCATGCGAAACGCACTTAAGCGTTCGAGAGTTTGTTTTGGTTTTTTACTGGGTATTATCTCAATTGGGCTGACCGCTTGCGTCAGCGACGAGAACGTTACTGCACCTACCAAAGAAATTACTCGACCACCTATCGATGACAGCGAGACTTCGTCTGTGCGAGTCACTACTAGTTGGCTACAACACTCACTTAACCAAACTGGCTGTCTGGAGCACGCCAGAGCGGCTCTTACAAAAGCGAGATATTTTGTTGAAGTAGGAGACAGATCAGTCTATGGGTTGCGTGAAGGTATGACTTTTTCGATTCGCTGCGACTACGAAGGCGTTGCTTTTTTCGCAGTAGCTTATCGCCATAGGCCAAGTACTCAAACCCAGGATCGGATCTTGAATGAACTCACCAGGCTATTTTAAGGACTACAGGCGAGAGGTATAGCGGCTCGCCCGCAGCGAGACCAATGCTGGTCCTCTACTCTGAGGCAAAGAATTGGACTTACCCCTCCCAGCCGGTACCTGAAATACATCTTCGAAGAACTCTGGGTGGGGCGTGGCTGCGCTGAGATCAATCTCGGTTAATTAATGGGGCGAGGAAAGATTGCAGTGAATGTTGTACCGGTGGTGAGAGTGGAAGTTACAGTCACTTCGCCGTAGTGCGCCCTTACAATCTCCCGAACGATGAACAGACCCAACCCGACACTTCTGAGTTCGGCATTGTCATGACTGACAATCCCGATAAGTTGCTCGGCGAACAGGGCCCTGTCCTCAACCGCCGCGTAGGTGATACGCAACTTGTCTTGGGTCATATCCAGTACGCGCTGGTCCTTGAGGTGTTTCGCCAAATGCCTTTCGGCAAGCATTCGGGCGTTGAGCAGTTCGCGCGCGTACCTTAGGTTGTCCGTGGCATTGAACAGCGTCATTTCATGAAATATGCCAGCAGAATGCTCACAGCTGATGGCGCTGAGCATCATTGGAATGAAATGTCCGTTGTAGTGAATGAGGTCGAACTTCACGTCGGCAACGACGCCCTGTATCTGCATGAGGGGCGCCCAGTACATCTTGTGGAACGTCCTTCCCTCGTGTTTCATCAAGTCCTGGATGTTTTGCAGTGATTGGCCTCGACGTTCGGGGGGAGGTACGGGAAATAGCACTTTCAGTGCCATCCAGATCAGTCGAGTGGCAGCGATATGGTTAATGTCGTTCCTTTGTCCGGTGCGCTGTCGATCGTGAATTCCCCGCCCAGCATGCTGATGCGTTCCTTCATACCCACCAGCCCGAACGAGTTCAACTTTTTGCCATCCGTCATGCCTACGCCGTTGTCCTTGATCTGCAGGTAAAGCCGCCGACCTTCCCTGGAGAGTTCGATATGCACCTGTGTCGCTTGCGCGTGCCGGGCGATATTCGATAGCGATTCCTGCACGATGCGGAACAGTGTCGTGGCGGATTTTTCATGCAGGTCGCAGCGAAAGTTTTCTTCTTTCGCCGACATCGTGCAATCGATCCCGCTGCGCTGCCGGAACTCTTCCAGTTGCCACTCGATCGCAGCCTGCAATCCCAGGTCGAGTACCGGCGGGCGCAGATCATTGATGATACTGCGGACACTGCGGATGGCTGTGTCGAGATGATTCAGGGCATCGCTGACCTTTTCGTTGAGCCTGGGGTGCCTGGTAACGGTGCGCGCCTGCAGCATGGAGACATCGATTCGCAACGCCAGCAGGCTCTGTCCCAACTCGTCATGGATGTCGCGTGCGATGCGCTTTCGCTCTTCTTCCTTGATGTGCTCCTGATAGGACGCCAGTTCGCGCAGCTGCCGCTTCGACTGCAGCAATTCTTCGGCCTGCATCGTCAGTTTGCGCTGCAAGTAGAACAGGTCGACAAACACCTGGATCTTGGCGTGAAGCACCTCGGCCACAATCGGCGAGAAGATGTAGTCCACTGCGCCGGACGTATAGCCGCGGAAACGCTCGGAATCCGTGTCGGCCTCCGCCGTGACGAAGATAATCGGTGTGTGGGCCGACTTCGGGCGGCCGTGAATGAGTGCAGCGGTTTCAAAGCCGTCCATCACCGGCATTTTCACGTCGAGCAGAATGGCTGCGAAGTCGCGCTGCAATAGCAGGCGCAGCGCCTCGCGGCCGGAAGTCGCCGTGGCAATGTCGAGGCCCATGTCGGCAATCACTGCGGCGAGCGCCGTGAGCTTGGCGGGATTGTCATCGACCAGCAACACCGATGCTGGCACGCCATCAGGCGGGAGCGGTTGCCACGCCTGGGTTCTCTCGTTGAATACCGGGGGTTCCTGCTGCATGTTTATGCCACTTCAGTTTGCGCTGGCCGCCATGGGCGCGGTACAGCGTCATCGATAGAGCCATTTACGCATCAGTGACAGCAGCTGGTCGGTATCCACCGGCTTGCTGACGTAGTCCGAGGCGCCTGCCTCGATGCACTTTTCACGGTCACCCATCATCGCCTTGGCCGTCAGCGCAATCATGGGCAGGGTTTCAAATCGCTTGAACGTACGGATCTGGCGCATGGTTTCAAAACCATCCATCTCGGGCATCATGATGTCCATCAGCACGATGTCGGTATCGGTCTGCTGCTGCAGCAGTTCGATGGCGGTTCGACCGTTCTCGGCCGTGGTCACCAGCATTTTGTAGCGCTCCAGCACGCTGGTCAGGGCAAAGATATTGCGCACGTCATCGTCGACCACCAGGGCCTTTTTACCCTCGAGACTGTCCGAACCTTCATAGAGTTTTTCCAGCATCCTGCGCTGGGTCTGCGGCAGCTTGCCTATGACACGGTGGAGAAACAGTGCGGTTTCGTCGAGTATGCGCTCGGGGGACTGAACGGCCTTGATGACGCCTTTGCCGAGCAGTGTCCGGAAACGCTCCTGCTGCGCCTTGGTCAGTGCCTGCGCACCATAGACGACAATTGGCAACTCACCCATGGCGGGGTCTTGCTGCAACGCCTCGAGAAAGCTGATGCCGGATGCGTCGGGCAGTTGGAGATTGATGGCCAGGCAGTCGTAGCGTTTCTTTGCCAGTTTCTTCAAGGCTAACGCGCCGCTGGCGGTCGTTTCGATCTTCACGTCGGAGTTGCCGAGCAGATCGAGGATGCGGGCGCGGCTCCCGTCGTCGCCATCGATGAGCAGCAGGTTCCTGGTCTTGCGTCGGGCGAACTTCACGATGTCGACCAGCGCATTTTCAATCTCGTCGGCTGTGACCGGCTTGAGCAGACAGTCGAAAGCGCCATAGCGCAGCCCGCGCGCGTGGTCGTCAGCGGTCGAGATGATCTGGACCGGGATGTGCCGCGTGGCGAAATGGCGTTTCAACTGTTCGAGCAGCGCCCAGCCATCGATGTCCGTCAGGCCCGGGTCGAGCGTGATCGCGGCGGGTTTGAAGCGCTCGACAAGCTCCAGTGCCTCCGCGCCACGGCTCGTGACGATAGCCTTGAAGCCCTTCCGGTGCGCGGCTTCGAGCAGAATGCTGGCGAATCGGGTGTCGCCCTCGAGCATCAGCAGCACCTGGTCCCCGGGTTGGACAGACTCGCGGTCGTCCAGTATCTGTGCCGACGGACTTGAGATGAGGTCACGCCTGACCTGGCCAGGTACTGCCTCTGTCGTCGATTCGTCCAGCGCCTGGTGCTGGGCATCCTCGGTACGCAAGGGCACGTACAGCGCAAAAGTACTGCCCTTGCCGATCTCACCGGCGAGCAGGCGCAACTCACCGCCCAGCCGGTGCGCAAGCTCGCGGCTGATCGACAGGCCGAGGCCGGTGCCGCCGTATTTTCGTGAGGTGCCGGTATCTGCCTGCTGGAACGCTTCGAAGATGAGCTTCTGCTTGCCGGCAGATATGCCAATGCCGGTGTCGGTGACCACGAAGGCGACCACCTCATCGGCACGATTGAGCTCGCTGTTATCCACGCTCCATCCGGACACAGCGGGCGCGATGCTGAACTTGACGCTGCCTTGCTCAGTGAATTTGAAGGCGTTGGACAGCAGGTTCTTGACCACCTGCAGCAGGCGCTTTTCGTCGGTCCAGATGACGCGGGGCAGGGTAGGTGCCAGTTCGATCGTGAAGGTGAGGCCGCGGTTTTCGGCGACTGGCCGGAACGTGCGTTCGATCTGGGCGTGCAGATCGGCGAACAGCGCTTCATTGAAATCCAGTGTGACCGTGCCCGACTCGATCTTGGACAGATAGAGAATCTCGTCGATCAGCTCCAGCAGGTCTTTGCCCGCGCTACGGATGGTCTTGGCATATTCGACCTGCCTGGGCGTGAGATTGTGTTCCGCGTTGTCGCTGAGCTGCCGGGCGAGGATCAGCAAGCTGTTCAATGGCGTCCTGAGCTCATGGGACATGCTGGAGAGGAATTCGGACTTGTACTTCGAGGTCAGCGTCAGCTGCTCCGCCTTCTCCTCGAGGGACAGCTTGGTGATTTCGACTTCGCGGTTCTTGCGCTCGACTTCGGCTTTCTGCTCGGCCAGCAGTCCAGCCTTGTCCTCCAGTTCCTCGTTGGTCTGGCGCAATTCTTCTTGTTGCCTTTGCAGCTCATGCGCCAGCGATTGCGACTGCTTGAGCAGTTCTTCGGTGCGCATGTTGGCTTCGATCGTGTTGAGCACGATGCCAATCGATTCAGCCAGCTGATCAAGGAAGGTTTGATGAATGATGCTGTAGCTGGTGAACGAAGCCATTTCGACGACGGCCTTGACCTTGTTCTCGAACAGGATCGGCAACACGATGATATTCAGCGGGGCAGCGGCACCCAGTCCCGATGAAATCGCCACGTAATCGGCGGGGACATCGGTCAGCAGGATGCGCCGCTTCTCGTAGGCGCATTGTCCGACCAGGCCCTCGCCGAGCCGCCACTCATCGTTGACATTGATGTTGCCCTTGTACGCATAAGCGGACAGTAGCTTGAGTTTCGCAGGATCGGACGGGCTCTCGTTCATCATGTAGAACACACCGTGCTGGGCGTTGATCAGCGGCGCCAGTTCCGACAGCACCATCTTGGAGACCGCCGCCAGATCGCGCTGGCCTTGCAGCAGGCGATTGAATTTCGCGAGATTGCTCTTGAGCCAGTCCTGCTCGGCGTTTTGCCGCGTGGTTTCGCGCAGGTTGCGGATCATCTCGTTGACGTTGTCCTTCAGTTCCGCCACTTCACCCTTGGCTTCCACCTCCACGTAACGAGTCAGGTCGCCCTTGGTCACGGCAGTCGCCACGTCGGCTATGGCGCGCACCTGATTGGTCAGGTTGGCCGCCAGGCCGTTGACGTTGTCGGTCAGGTCGCGCCAGGTGCCGGCAGCACCCGGCACGTTCGCCTGGCCCCCCAGCTTGCCCTCGACGCCCACTTCACGCGCCACCGAGGTCACCTGGTCGGAGAACAGCGCCAGCGTATCGGTCATGCCGTTGATGGTGTCGGCCAGTTCGGCGATCTCGCCCTTGGCTTCCAGGGTCAGTTTCTTCTTCATGTCGCCGTTGGCTACCGCGGTCACCACTTTGGCGATGCCGCGCACCTGGCTGGTCAGGTTGGCCGCCATGAAGTTCACGTTTTCGGTCAAATCCTTCCAGGTGCCGGACACGCCTTGCACCTGTGCCTGTCCCCCGAGCTTTCCTTCGGTGCCGACTTCGCGCGCCACCCGCGTCACTTCGGCGGCAAAGCTGTTGAGCTGGTCCACCATGGTGTTGATGGTGTTCTTCAGCTCCATGATTTCGCCCTTGGCTTCCACGGTAATCTTGCGCCCCAGGTCGCCTTTGGCCACCGCCGTGGTCACGTCGGCGATGTTGCGCACCTGATTGGTCAGGTTGGCCGCCATGCTGTTGACCGAGTCGGTCAAGTCTTTCCAGGTGCCACCGACGCCCGTCACCCTGGCCTGGCCACCGAGCTTGCCGTCAGTCCCCACTTCGCGAGCCATGCGCGTCACTTCGTCGGCAAAGGTCGAGAGCTGGTCGACCATGGTGTTGATGGTTTCCTTGAGTTGGAGAATTTCACCTTTCGCTTCGGCGGTGATCTTGCGCGACAGGTCGCCGTTGGCCACCGCTGTCGTCACGTCGGCAATGTTGCGCACCTGGGTGGTCAGGTTGGCCGCCATGCCGTTGACCGAATTGGTCAAGTCCTTCCAGGTGCCGGACACGCCGGTCACTTCGGCCTGTCCGCCCAGTTTGCCTTCGGTACCGACTTCCAGGGCGACGCGTGTCACCTCCGAGGCGAAGCTGGAGAGCTGGTCGACCATCGTGTTGATGGTGTTTTTCAGTTCGAGAA
This sequence comes from Pseudomonas sp. A-R-19, assembly GCF_019956575.1. NCBI lineage: Bacteria > Pseudomonadati > Pseudomonadota > Gammaproteobacteria > Pseudomonadales > Pseudomonadaceae > Pseudomonas > Pseudomonas sp. A-R-19. The sequence continues at coordinate 45,833 of NZ_JAHBDR010000042.1, read as the reverse complement.
TCTCGCCCTTGGCTTCAACGGTGATTTTCTTGCCGAGGTCACCGCGCGCCACCGCCGTCGTCACCTGTGCGAGGTTGCGTACCTGGGTGGTCAGGTTGGCCGCCATGCCGTTCACCGATTCGGTGAGGTCGCGCCAGGTGCCGGACACGCCGCGCACTTCCGCCTGACCACCCAACTTGCCTTCGGTACCGACTTCCAGCGCCACGCGGGTCACCTCGGCAGCGAAGCTCGAGAGCTGGCCGACCATCGTGTTGATGGTGTTTTTCAGCTCGAGAATCTCACCCCGGACTTCGACGGTAATCGTCTTGCCCAGATCGCCCTTGGCCACCGCGGTCGTCACGTAAGCGATGTTGCGCATCTGGGTGGTCAGGTTGGCGGCCATGTAGTTGACGGAGTCGGTCAGGTCTTTCCAGGTGCCAGACACCCCTTTGACATTGGCCTGCCCACCGAGAATCCCTTCAGTACCGACTTCGCGCGCCACGCGGGTGACCTCGGAAGCGAAGGAGCCCAGGCGAGTCACCATGGTATTGACGATTTTGGCGGATTTGAGGAACTGGCCGCGCAGTCTCAGGCCGTCGAGTACCGGTGGTACCTGCTGGCTCAGGTTACCTTCGGCAACCGAACCGATGACACGAATCATCTCGTTCATCGGGCTGATGAGGTCGCTGGTGAGCGCATTGCTCGAGTTGACGATCTTTTGCCATGAGCCTTTCACCATGGGCAATTGGATACGCTCATCGACCTTGCCCTGCTTGCCGATCAGTCGCGCCACGCGCTCGAATTCGGTGGCGGTGTCGGCCGCCATGTCGATGATCTCGTTGAGTGTGTCGGCGATCTTGCCCGGCATGCCGGTCCAGTCTTCCGGCATGCGCGTGGTGAAGTCACCATTGCGCAACGCCTTCAGCGCTGTCAGCAATGTCGTCATGTCGAAAGCTTCGGTCGGTGTCGTCACTGTGGCCATGTCGATGTCCAGTCAGGATTGATGCCCCGCGCAAGGCGTCATGCAGGCGCCGGCATTGCAGTATTGACCATGCCGGGTACGGAACGTTGGCTTACGAAATATTAGCAAGGTTGGCGCAATGCCCCGGATCCCGGGGAAATTGGCCGGGAACAGGCCGTTGCGACGGGTTGCAGCCGCAGTATGGGAGGTGAGCGCTAACGCCTGAGGCAAAGGTGCAAGTGCGCTCTGCGCCTGCTAACGTGGGAGTGCATAAGTGCGCCAGGGCCTTGCGGGTGCGAATGGAAAATACCGATGATTGACCACAAAATCAGAGTCTTGCTGGTGGATGATCACAGCATCGTGCGCAGTGGCGTGCGACGCATGCTGGAGACTGCCGGCGAGATCGACGTTACGGGTGAAGCCGAGACGGCACAGGACGCAATGCTCCTGGTCCGGGAGCAGGATTTCGACGTGGCGCTGGTCGATATTCAGCTTCCCGACAAGTCCGGCCTCGAACTCCTCAAGCTCATGCGTGCGCACAAACCCAAGCTCGCGATTCTGATGTTGAGCATGCATTCGGTCGAGGCCTATGCGTTACGCGCAATCAAGCAAGGCGCAGCGGGCTACCTCACCAAGGATATTTCCGCAGCCACCCTGGTGGCGGCGGTGCGCAAGGTGGCCTCGGGCGGCAAGCACGTCAGTCCCGAGCTTGCAGAAAAACTGGTCAACGCTATCGGCGGAGGTGACGCGGCCCCCCACGAAGCACTATCGGACCGGGAGCTTGAAGTACTGAAGCTCCTCGCTTCGGGCGAGAAGATTGTGCGCATCGCGCAGATATTGCACTTGAGCCCGAGTACCGTCACGACGTACCGGGCACGTATCCTGGAAAAAACAGGCATGGACAGCAACGCGAAACTGGCCCGTTATGCACTTGAAAACGGCCTGTTGACTTAGACATCCTTCACACTTTGCGTTAAGCGTGTAGTGGAACCACTACAAGCGCCTGGCCGATAACGCCACAACGATGTCCTGCTAACGTCGATAGCGCTGGCCGTTGCAATCAAGCATATTTACCCCTCGGTTTAAATCATGCAGTTCGCCAACTCTGATGTTGAATCAGGGTTCTAACTGAAGGGAGTCATGATGATAGGTTATTGGTTATGCGCATTGCTGTGGGGCGTGGTGCTGCTGGAAGAGATCCAGCGCATGCCCCTTCAGGAATGGAAAGACGAGGGCCTGAAAAAGGTTCTGCTGCTGCGCCGGACCCGGAACCGGACCGGCTACTTCATGGCGTTGATTGCGGGCGCGATGTGCCTTTACAGCGAAATCCTGGTGGCGCCGGCCGATCAGAACATTCTCAGTCCGGAGCTGATACTTGCCGTATGTGGGTTGCTTTGGGGCGTTTATCTTTCCGTCGTCTGTATGAAGGGCAAGCGATAGGCGCCTGTCTCCATGACGACTGGGGGGATAGCTGAACGTCCTTGTTCAAGCTGACTTTACCATCCAGCCAGGGCGGCGTTTCCTGTAGTCCTGGTGCCGTGGCCCATACGCGCTTCGGTGTCTCGGTCCTTTGCCCAGGCGGTGAGCAGTACCATCGCGCCAAATCCGCCGACGATGAGCACCGGATAGGCGGCCAGCAACTCGACCAGCGAGTACTTCCAGGCCAGCGGACGACCGACACCGAGCATGGCGGCATAGAACCACGACACGCCAGAGAGGGCGCCGGAGAACAGCGCGAGCATGCGCAGGCTGAAGGAAAGTTTGAGTAACGAACCGGCTTTTTTCAGCGCTGGCAATACAGCGCTATGCAACAGATAGCCGTTGAAGGTCAACAGCACAACGATGCCGATCTTGGCTTGCAGTTTTGGATTGAGGAAATATTCCATCCCTTTGCCGGCATAATCGATCCCGACAATACCAATGCCGGTAATCCAAAGGGCTACAAGTGCGAGCACTACGGTTTTTTGAAGGCTTTCCATGTGCGCGTCATCGTGGTGACCCGACACATCCCCCTTCAGGAGTTGCTTGACCATTGCAATATCACTGGTCAACACAAGCCCGATTGCCACACAGCAGGCGATAAGATGGAAATATACAACGCCCAAACGCACATATTCCACGGTGGACGCAGAGAACATACTTAGATCCATGGTTACCTCTTGGCTTCAATAGTGAATCAGTGGCTTCGATACGGCTTTATTGGAATTTGCCGTTGCTGACTGCCATTTAGATCCAGCAATTGTTATCAATTAATCTTGCGGCCGTTACGCCATCAAGATAATGGTGAGTTTCGCGAATGAACTTTTAGTCATTCGATCATGTCCATTTTTCAGGTAACAAAAAACATCATCCGCACTCAGTGCATATGAGGTTTAACTTCCGCTTCTGGGGTGGGCGGCGAGGCCCGGAATCTGATCGACGGGTTGATCAGGCAATGCTGGTTGGGTCGGCGGGGCTGCCTCCCCATTCGAGGAAACGGATCTTGTGGACTTCGCCCTCGCTGTCTTCGTAGACCAGGGTCACCGGCACCACGCCGGTCTTATCGGATGTATCGGTGCGCTGCAGCACCCGTTTCACATCGATGTCCATTCCGTAGTGGTATTCGACGGCTGAGATATGCGCGCCGGGTTCCTGCAGGCTGTTCTGGTCGAAGACGCTGGGTGCGAGACTGGAAATTACTGCACTGACAATCGTGGTCATGCTCATAAGACTGTACCTCCACTGCGTTTGCTTGACATGGACTTAATGTGACACGTCGTTAAATCGAAGTTCACTTGTCAACGACGAACGTGCCCTCCTGAAAAGCCTGTAGTGGCTGTAAACTCCCGGCAATTCCCCGCGCTTGACGCCTCTTGACCATTCGTCCTTTAAGCCCCGTATTTGTTGGTCAAAGTCCCTTTTTGGAAGAGGTCATGACATGTCATGACGGATTTTTACCCAGGAAGAAGTGTCAGGTACTGGCCGATTTCTGACAGTGAAGAGGGACCCGGATCGATCACTTCAGCACTCAGGCAATGCAATCGGCAGCACCCGATGGCGCTCGCAAACCACATCACCAATGCAGTGCTCCAGGAGCGCGTGCGGATGCGATCAATCGCATGGGACTGCGGTTGCAGGGTGACGCCTATCACCATGCCGGGTTACTCGAAAGGGGTAGTGACGGGAAGACTTGTCGCCGTCCACGCATAAAACCTGCGCCTGAGCGCCTGCGAATCACTAGAATGGAGCGACCGAAAAAAACAAGAATCAGTGGATGCAAGCCCCTTGAAAATTCAGCCTCTTCCGCCGCTCAACAGTTTGATTGCCTTTGAGGCTGCAGCCCGCCACTTGAGTTTTACCTTTGCCGCCAAAGAACTGAACGTCACCCAGGGCGCGATCAGTCGCCAGGTGCGATTGCTCGAGGATTATCTCGGCAAAACCTTGTTCGAAAGGACCACCCGTACCATCAACCTGACGCCGACCGGGGCCCAGTACCACGAGACGGTTCGCGACTGTCTGCAGAGCCTGGCTCGCTCCACGGGGGAGATTCGGCAATGGCGCGGGGATCAGCAGGTGACCGTTGCCACCAGCACGGCAATGGCATCGCTCTGGCTTCTACCCAAGGTTGCCGAGTTTCAACGCCAGCATGAGGAGATCGATCTGCGGATCATTGCGATCGATCATGTGAAGGACTACGCCAGGCTCGATTGCGACCTGGCGCTGTATTACTGCGGTGCCCCCCCTAAAGGCCTGGACGTGACACCCTTGTTCTCGGAAGAGATTTTCATGGTGTGCAGTCCGTCGTACCTGGCCGCACATCCCCAGCTTTCAACCATCGAGGGGTTGTCGTCCTGTACCTGGCTGTGGCTTGAGGATTCGCAGCGGGATTGGATCGGCTGGTCGGAGTGGTTCAAGCGTCTTGAGCAGACACCGGTTGCCCCCAGACACCGGATCAACATCAACAGCTACAGCATGCTGATCCAGTCGGCCATCAGCGGGCAGGGCGTTGCGCTGGCCTGGAACAATCTGGTCGATGACCCGCTGAGTACGGGAGGGCTGGTACGGCCAAACGATATCGTGCTGCAAACAAACGCCAAGTTCTGCCTGCTCGAGCCGCTCAGTACACGCGGCCCACGACAAAGCGTGAAATTGTTTCGTGACTGGCTGATGGGACTGCCTTCCATCCAGGGATAAAGAGCCATCCTGAAATGAACAAAGCCGTCAGCTTGTCACTGACGGCTTTGTATTTGGCAGAGCGAGTGGCTGCAGTCAGCCAGCTTTTCGAGCGGTCAGCAATGAATCTTCAGCCCCGCCCAGAATGGAACCGCCCAGTGGCGAGATACTCTCGTGGGCTTGCTCCTGAACCGGCAGGCGGCCAGCCGGCGGCTGGTGCGGCAGGGCGCCGAATGGCTCTTCGCGCAGGCTGCGAATCAGCGTGTAGCTCATGATCATCATCAGAATCGCGATAGGCAGGCCCGCGGCGATACTCGCCATCTGAATGGCCTTGAGCCCGCCAGCCAGGAGCAGCCCCGCAGCAACGCCACCTTCGAGAATGCACCAGAGTAACCTGATCCAGTTCGGCGGATTGGTACTGCCCATCGCATTCAATGTGCAGAGCACCTGGGTTCCCGCGTCGGCGGTGGTAACGAAGTGAACGGCGAGCAGCAGGCAGACGAATATCGAAAGCGCGCCACCGATCAACGGCCCGTCGAGTTTGCCGAGCAGGGTGAACATCGCCGCCGTGGGTTCTTTCTTGGTCGCAAGAAGAATGGTGCCGCCTTCAAAAGTGGCCTTTTCCACGACCTGTTCGGTGCTGGCGGCTGCCTGCTGGTACTGCTGGCGCTCGGTTTGCTCGCTCTTCAACGCGGCACCACCGAAGACCGACATCCACAGGATGGTGACCATCGTGGGGACTACCAGGGCACCGACGATCAGCTCGCGAATGGTCCGCCCCTTGGAAATCCGTGCGATGAACAGGCCAACGAACGGCCCCCAGGTCATCCACCACGGCCAGTAGAACGCCGTCCACCAGTTTTGCCATTGAGTGTCTTTCTGCGTGTCCATCCACAGGCTCAAACCGACCAGGTTTTGCACGTAGTCCCCGGTCGACTCAAACATCAGGTTGAGGATGTAGCGAGTCGGACCCACCACCAGAACTACCAGCATCAACAGGATCGACATGTACATGTTGAGCGTCGATATCCGCTTCATTCCTTTGGAGAGGCCGGCCAGGAGCGAAATGGAGGCGATGATGGTGACGACCAGGATGATCGCCAGCTGCAGCCCGACACTGACGGGCAGGCCAAACACCTGGTGAAGGCCGGTGTTGATCTGCGCAACGCCAAGGCCAAGCGATTGGGAGACACCGAATGCGGTGATCGCCACGCCCATGATGTCCACGACATGGCCGATCCAGCCGTAGATCCGGTCGCCAATGAGCGGGTAGAGCAGGGACCGCAGCGCCAGGGGCAAGCCTTTGCGATAGGCAAAGTAAGCCAGGCTCAAGCCGATCAAGGTGAAAATCGCCCAGGGATGCAGGCCCCAATGGAACAGGGTGATGCGCATGGCCATGCTCGCGGCTTCATCCGTCAGCCCCTTGGAGAACGGGTTGTCGGCGTAATGCAGCATGGGCTCGGCGACCGACCAGAAAATCAGGCCAATGCCCATGCCGGCACTGAACAACATGGCAATCCAGGAGCCAAAACTGAACTCGGGTTGATCGTTGTGAGCGCCAAGCTTGAGCGTGCCGAAGCGGCTCAGGGAAATGTACAGCAGCAGGCAAAGCACACCGCTCAGCAGTGCCAGGTAGTACCACTTGAAGTTAGTCAGGATGAAGGTCGACGCTGTTTCAAAGGCTTTTGCCGCTTGCTCATCCATGAACGCACAGAACAGCACAAACAGGACCACGGTCGTGATCGAAGCCAACGTTACACTCGGGTTGAGACCTTTGAGAAGGCCCGATTCTGCACGCATTTTTTTCCCCTTTTATTATTGTTCAAGGGTTGTGGATGTTGCCGGGTGAAGGGCGGGGCGGTCTTGGCGGATGCCAGCGGCCGGTCATTCGCACCTCAGGGAAATCTCGAGGCGATCAAGGCTCGAGATGTGGCAACAAAATGGTGGAGACACGGGCGGCCGACAACTCATTTATCCTCATCGCTTCATTACATTTGATCATCAATATAAGGCCGTAATGATGGCCTGTATCTTCCCGCAGTAACTGAACCGTATCAGCAAATAGCGCTTTTTACATTGATGATTAATAGTCATTAATGCATGCCTAAAAAATCGTTTGTCGACTGTTCCTCTTCTTGCCGAAACTCGCCGCCATGCAGCAGCCAGACCTGCCGCGTATTTCCTTTCGTGCCAGCAAGAGAAAACAATAATGTCCACGACCGCGACTCGCCTCATCCCCACTCATGCCCTGGAAACTGTCCTGGCACCGATCCATGAAGCCCATGGCCTGACCAATGAGTTCTATACCGAACAACGCTATTTCGACCTGGAGCGCGACCACGTGCTCGGTCGCAACTGGGCCTGTGTCGGTTTCGCCAGTGATCTGCCGAGCAACAGCTACGTCAAGCCGGTGGATTTCATGGGGCTGCCGTTGTTGCTGATGCGCAACCGCGAAGGCGTCGTCCAGGTCTTCCACAACGTCTGCAGTCACCGTGGCGTCAAGCTGGTGCAGCAAGCCGGTGAAGTGCAGGGCGTGATTCGTTGTCCCTACCATTCCTGGACATACGACCTCAATGGTGGCCTCAAGGGCACCCCACATGTGGGCGGCATCAACCAGCACAAAGACGAGCGTTTCGCTTGCGAGAAGCACGGGTTGAAGGCATTGCGCAGCGCCATCTGGATGGACATGGTGTTCATCAACCTGTCGGCCGACGCACCGGATCTGCACGAGCAGCTCGCCCCCTTGACCGAGCGCTGGACCCAGTTCCTCGGGACCGATGGCATGGACTTGCTGCGCCGTGAACCCAACAGCGGTGCCGTGAGCATCGAGGTCAACTGCAACTGGAAACTGGCGGTGGAAAACTACTGCGAGGCCTACCACCTGCCGTGGGTGCACCCGAGCCTGAACAGCTATTCGCGCCTGGAAGACCACTACAACATCATCTTCGATCAGTTCGCCGGCCAGGGCAGTCATGCCTATAACCTGTCCGACGTCGCTGGCACCCAACTGCCGATTTTCCCGTCCTGGCCGCAGGATCGCTTGCGCACCGCCGAATACGTAGCGTTCTTCCCCAACGTCCTGCTGGGCATCCAGGCCGACCACGCCTTCGCCATGATGCTGGAGCCGATCGCACCCGGTAAGACCGTCGAGCACCTGCGTCTTTTCTATGTGGGCGATGAGGCACTCGACAGCCGTTTCGAAGCGGCGCGTGACGCGGTCATGCAGTCCTGGCGCGTGGTGTTCGCCGAAGACATCGCTTCGGTCGAAGGCATGCAGAAAGGCCGTCACTCCCCAGGTTATGGCGGTGGCGCGTTCTCCCCGGAAATGGATCTGCCGACGCACTTCTTCCACCAGTGGGCTGCGCGTCAGCTTCTCGCCTGCGCGCAGAGCGTTTGAGGTCATGGCCATGTATCCGATTCAAGCGCATTGGCTGAACTTCATCGACGGCAACTGGACCGACAGTGAGCAGCACCTCACCGTCAATAACCCAGGCACAACCGAGCCTGTCGCCACCATCGCCCAGGCCAGTGTGGCCGACGCGGAGCGGGCGCTGCAGGCGGCACGGCGCTGCGCCGACAGCGGCGAACTGACCCGCGCACGGCCTGCGCAGCGGGTCACCTGGCTGCTGGAGATTGCCGCGCAGATCCGCGCGGTGACCGAGGAGGGCGCATGGGTCCTGTGCCAGGAGAACGGCAAGAGCCTGCGTGATGCCCGCGACGAGTTCATCGAAGCGGCGCGTTACTTCGAGTACTACGCCGGCATGGCCGACAAGATCGAAGGAACCTCCATTCCCCTGGGCAATGGCTACATGGACTTCACGGTCTACGACCCCATGGGGGTGTCGTTGCAGATCGTGCCGTGGAATTTCCCGGTGTCCATCTGTGCCCGCTCGCTGGCACCGGCCCTGGCTGCCGGCAACGCCGTGGTGATCAAGTCGCCGGAGATTTCTCCGCTGGGGCTGTGTGTCCTGCTGCAGGCCATCGAGCGTGCCGGATTGCCGCAGGGCGCCGTCAACCTGATCTGTGGTCGCGGCCGGGAAGTGGGCGCCTATATGGCCGGGCATCGCGCGGTCGACCAGATCGTCTTCACCGGTTCCGTCGGCACCGGTCAGAGCATCCTGCGGGCTGCCGCCGAGCACGCGATTCCCAGCGTCATGGAGTTGGGTGGCAAGTCGGCGGCCGTGGTGTTCCCTGATGCCGATCGCGAGCAACTGCTGGCCAGCGTGCGCAACGGCATCTTCTTCAATGCCGGCCAGGTGTGCTCGGCCATGTCGCGCCTGCTGGTGCACCGTTCCCTTTACGAAGAGGTGGTCGCTGACGTGGTGGCGATGGCTGAAAGCCTGGCTGTCGGCCTCGGCCAGGACAATCCGGACCTGACGCCGGTGATCTCTGCAGGCCAGCTCCAGGGCATTGAAGCCATGTGCCGGCAAGCCGAGGAGGAGGGCGCAGTGGTTGCAACCGGCGGTGAGGCGCTCAGCGGCATGCGCGGGCATTTCATGGCGCCAACGGTATTTCGTGACGTCACCCCGCAGATGCAAATTGCCCAGGCCGAGGTCTTTGGTCCGGTGCTCGCGGTCATTGCGTTCGATACCGAAGAAGAAGCCATCGCCATCGCCAATGGCACCGAATTCGGTCTGGTCGCGGGCGTTTTCACCCAGGACCTCAATCGTGCCCTGCGTTGTGCGCGGCGACTGCGCGCCGGCCAGGTGTTTATCAACGAGTGGTACGCCGGCGGCATCGAAACGCCATTCGGTGGCGTGGGGCTCTCCGGTTTCGGGCGGGAGAAAGGCCAGGAAGCGCTCTACAGCTACGTGCGCACCAAGAACCTGGCCTTGCGTATCGCGGGCGAGTGAGGGGACAGCACCATGAAGAAGTGGCTCTGCATTATCTGTGGCCTGATTTATGACGAAGCCCAGGGTTGGCCGGACGACGGCATTGCCGCCGGGACCCGCTGGGAAGACGTCCCCGAAGACTGGCTGTGCCCCGAGTGCAAGGTGGGCAAAGCCGATTTCGAGATGATCGAAATCAGCGAGCCGGTGAAAGCCGTGGCGGCCGCGCCGGCAATCGCCAAGCTGCCCGCGGCTGTGGTTGCGCCGGCCCAGCCGGTGGTCATCATCGGTAGCGGCTATGCCGGTTACGGCCTGGCGCAGGCGTTGCGTAAAGCCAACCCGCAACTCGATGTCCGGGTGCTGACCCAGGACTGCGGGCACAACTACTCCAAGCCGGCGCTGTCGATCGCCCTGGCCCAGGGGCGCAGCGCCGAGGCGCTGGCGACAGAAAGCCCATTGGCCCTCGAGCAGCGCCTGGGCATTCGCATCTATAGCCATTGCCGGGTCGAGCGGATCGATGCCCAGGCACAGCGCCTGTACACCAATCTCGGCGAAATGGCCTACGGCCAACTCGTCCTGGCCAGCGGTGCTTCGCCGCTGCGCCTGCCCATCGAGGGTTGTGCCGATGCGCTGCTGAGCGTCAACAACCTGCAGGACTACCGCGCCTTCCGTGAACGTCTCGACGGCGTGCGCAGCGTGGCGGTGCTGGGCGACGGGCTGATCGGCTGTGAGTTCGCCAATGACCTGGCGAGCAGTGGTTATCAGGTTCGGGTCATCGGTCTGGGCAAGTGGCCGATGGAGCGCCTGTTGCCGGAACCGGCGGGCCTGCAACTGCAACAGGCGCTGTCCGGTCTTGGCGTGCAATGGCATTTGCGCACGACTTTGCAGCGTATCGAGCAGGGTTCGAACGGCTATCGACTGGCGCTGGCCGACGGTCAGCACTTCGAGGCGGATCTGGTGCTGTCGGCCGTCGGCCTGCGTCCCAACCTGGAACTGGCGCAAGCCGCCGGTCTGGCCTGCGGGCGCGGCATCAAGGTGGATGCGCAGCTGCAGACTTCGCAGCGCGGCATCTATGCCTTGGGCGATTGCATCGAGGTCGATGGGCAATTGCTGCCCTATCTCGCGCCGATCAACGAGGGTATCCGCGCCCTGGCCAGGACCTTGTCCGGGCAGCCGACGCCGGTGGCCTACCCACTTGCGCCGGTGACGGTGAAGACGCCGGCGGCACCTTTGTGCCTGCTGCCGCCCCCCGTCGATTGTGAGGGGCAATGGCACTGCGACGCGACCGGGGACGGACTGAGCGCTGCCTTCCGTGACAACGCTGGCGCCTTGCGCGGCTTCGTCCTGCTCGGACGGCAGGCCCAACAACAACGCAATACCTGGCTGCAACGCTGCCAGGACACCCAACAGCATGTGGCCTGAGAGTCGACCAATGAACAGTATCGTTAACCTGCCTCATGATGACCGCAGTTGTGGCTGGTACGCCGCATTACCGGAACCGCTGCCGGCCACGCGCCTGAGCGGTGAGCAAAAGGCCGACTACGTGGTGATCGGCGCGGGCTTCGCCGGGCTCGCCGCGGCGCGCCGGTTGGCCGAGCACATGCCGCAGTCGCGCATTCTGCTGGTCGACGCCCAGCGTGTTGGCTACGGGGCATCGGGGCGCAACTCCGGTTTCGTCATCGATCTGCCGCACAAGTTTGCCCTGGAGCATCCGGACCCCCGGCACAAGCAACGCCTGCTGGGACTCAATCGCGCGGCCATTGACCAATTGCAGACCCTGATCGGTCGTCACGGCATCGAGTGTCAGTGGTCCCATGCCGGCAAGTATCAAGGCGCAGTGGGCGAGCGTGGCCTGGCGTATCTCGGTCACTTCGAGAAACTGATGGCGGACCTCGGCGAGCCCTATCGCGTGGTGGAGCGCCAGGAACTGGCCGGCGTGCTGGGGACGGATTACTACAGCCGCGCGATCTTTACCCCGGGTTGCTATCTCATGCAGCCGGCGGCACTGGTGCGCGGTCTGGGCGCATCACTGCCCGACAACGTCGAAGTACTCGAAGAGTCGCCCATCCAGCGCCTGGAGAAAGACGCCGGCGGCAACTGGATCCTGCAAGGCAAAGAGGGTTTGATTCGAACGCCGAAGGTGTTGCTTGGCACCAGTATCTTCACCCAGGAGTTCGGTTACCTGCGCAATCGGCTGCTGCCGGTGATGACGTTTGCCAGCTGGACGCGTCCACTCTCCGACGAAGAGATGGCGACTGTCGGCGCCCAGGCCGACTGGGGGTTGACGCCTGCCGACCATGCCGGCACCACAGTGAGGATGACCCGTGATCGCCGTCTCATCATCCGTAATACCTACAAGCATGTGCCGCGCTACGGGCGCAGCATCAATGATGCGACTCGCCTGAAAGTCCGCGAGGATCATCATGCGGCTTTCCTTTCCCGTTACCCCCAGCTTGCCCACGTACCCTTTACGCACACATGGGGCGGGGTCTACGCGATCTCGCGCAACTTCACCAACTTCTTCGGGCAACTCGACGACGGCGTATTCGCCACCGCTTGCGACAACGGGGTAGGGGCCGCGTGGGGCACCATATCCGGCACGTTGTTGGCGGACAAGGTACTGGGGGCTGACTCGCAACGGCTGGATGACATTGAAGCGGTGACGGGCATGCCTTCGCGCAATCCGCCGGAACCGTTCCTGGGGCTCGGGGTGCGTTCGCGCATCCGCTGGGCGGCCTGGAACAGCAGGAGCGAGTTATGACCCGTGCGCCGACCGACGAGAAACCGGTACTGCTGGTCGATCACCGGGACCTGGACTTTGTGCATCGCGGCGGCCCCCCCGGGGGCGCGAGCGTTGCCCGTGCCGTGAGCAACGACGTTTCACCTCACTTGGGGATCGGCTTTGCGCGGTGGGAGGGGGCCGAGGTCGCCTGGACCTTGCTGTATGACGAGGTCATTTTCGTCATCGAAGGCTGCTTCGAACTGCAGGCGAACGGTGAACTGTACCGGGTGGAGCCTGGGCAATTGCTCTGGATTCCCGAAGGCACGGAACTCGTCTACGGCGGCCACGCACTGTTCGGTTATGTCGTGCATCCCGGTGACTGGAAGCAACGTCACGGCCTCATCTGATCCGGGAAACTGAACATGTTTGCGCTCACCAAGGTGTTTGCAACGATTTACGCTGCCGCGCTGCTGATGCAACTGGGCTCCAGCCTGCTGATGACGTATCTGGCCTTGCGCCTGAACGCCGCCGGTATCGCCGAGGTCTGGGGCGGCGCGCTGATGGCGGCCAATGCGCTGGGAATGGTGGTGGGGGGACGGATCGGTTACTGGCTGATTGGCCGGATCTCGCATGTGCGGGCATTCGTGGTCAGTGCCGGCGTGATCGTCACGGCGGTGCTCAGCCACCAGCTCAGTGACTGGTTGGCGCTGTGGCTGGGGCTGAGGTTTGTGGTCGGCGTGGCGATGATGTGCCAACTGATGGTCATCGAAAGCTGGCTCAACGACTGCGCGCCGAGTGGTCGCCGTGGCGGAGCCATGTCGCTGTATATGGTGGCCAGCTACGTCGGCATGATGCTGGGGCAACTGTTGCTCAGCTTCGGCAATGGGCTCGATGCCCTGGTGTTGTCGGGCGTGGCGATCGCGTTTGCCATGGGGCTGGTGCCGATGGCCATGCACAGGGGAACACAGCCCAGCCCGATCAGTCAGACGCGGGTCAGCTTCATGCGTTATGTCCGGCGGCTCCCGCAATCGTTGGGCACTATTCTCGCGTCGGGATTGCTCAACGGCTGCTTCTATGGACTGACGCCGATCTTCGCTGCGCAATCGGGTTTCAGCCCCGCGCAGGTTGGCCAGTTCATGGCCCTGAGCATTGCGGCCGGACTGTTTGCGCAACTGCCTCTGGGCAAACTGTCAGACCGGTTCTCCCGTGTTGGCCTGATTCGCCTGACCGCCGCTTTGCTTTGCGTCGCTTACCTGCCGTTGGCCTTTTTGCCGGCACCGGGACCGGGTTGGGTCATGCTGGCGGGCGCAGTCATCGGGTTTCTTCAGTTCTGCCTGTATCCATTGGGCGTTGTGCATGCCAATGACAATCTGGAGCCGGAGTTGCGTGTATCCGTCGCCGGGGTGCTTTTGGTGACGTTCGGCATCGGCGCGACCATCGGCCCATTGGTGGCAGGTGCGTTGATGGAGCATTTTGGACGCCAGGCTCTGTATCTGTTCGGCATTGCCGTGACGGCACTGGTTGTTTGCTTTGTCAGTGACAGGCAACGCGTTCCTGCTGCTGTTGCGCAGGTGCCGTGAGTGGGGCGTGAAGCTGCCGGTGACCATTGGATAAATTCGAATAGACGAATCTATCGCACTTACCCGGAGATATGAGCGCTCCCACGCTCCTATCTCCGGGTTGCATTGATGGTTACTGCTTGTGCAGGTCTCCAGGCTTCCACTCCTTGTTGAAGAAAGCCTTGGTCGGGCCATACAGGCGCAGGATCACGAAGTAGCCTTTGCCTGGCAGGGTGCGAATCCAGTTCTTGCCTTCACCCGGTGAATCCGGCCCGAAGTGCACGTCAATCGAACCGTCGGCATTCACCAGGGGTTTGTCCATGGTGTTCAACGACGGGAACGGCTGACCGTTGTCCACGCCCGAAGCGGTGATCGAGTCGTACACGGTCACCGACCAGAACAACGCCGCTGGAATGCCTTTGGGCAGGTTCAGCGTGTAGCCGTTGCTGCCCGAAAGGAACTCGCCCTTGGCATCGACGAACGTCGCCGGGTACTTGGCGCCGACGTTTTCCATGTTCACCGCCATGCCCGGGAAGACGTTCAGCCACTTGCGGTCCGGATGGTGGAGATCACCGATCCGGCGGGGTTGGCCGCGAGTGGGAAAACCCATCACCCCATCGTGCAAGAGAGCGGTGATGCATCGGACGAGATTGCCGGCACCGTTTTCGAGATCACCGCGCAAGAGCTGAACGCTGCGGACGAATATGAGGTAGCGGACTACAAGCGTGTCTGCGTGGCGCTCAAGTCAGGCACCCGTGCCTGGGTCTACGTGCGCGCCTGATGTGCCTTCAAACTAGTCAGTCTCGCGCCGAAGAACCCACACTGAATATCCATCATTGGGCAGTGTTCGTTACGTAATACGAAATGTCCTCTGCGAGTTGGGCATAGCTTTCCACATCATTTTCAAACGCCTTGGAATCATTTTCCCGGTATTCGCTCAGGCCTAGGATAATGGCCTTTCGAAAACTCTCGAAAGATATTGGGGTTCCAAGCTTTTCGAAAGCTGATTTAAGCGCCTTGTGAAAGCGCTGCTCATCCAGTGCATGGTTTGAATGCCAGGTATCGATAGCGAGCCAGGGTTTGAGTGATGCTTTCAATTGCTCAATGTCCATCGTGTTTCCCCTAAACAAGTAAAGGTTGGCTGATGGCCTTAAAGGTGCCTGTTTGAATGGGTACATACAAGGCAGACATAACTGAGTGACTGCTTCAGGCCGATTCTGTTGAAAAAGTCGGCTTCAATTTCCACTGCAGAAAAATACGCGTCTGAGATTTAAATCTGCGCGTTGCGCATGAGATTTATGGCTCGGATTTTACGTAGCAGCCTGCAAAATTGGCGTTTTCAGCACTCAATGCATGGGTAATCAGCCCAGGTCGACTGTTTTCAACAGAATCGGCCGATTTCTGCCTGTCTCGAAGGGCTGAAGCCGACTCCAAGCTGACCTCGGCTTTGCGCCCCTGCCGTTAGCCAATGATGATCGTGCCGACAGCAATCACCGCGCATGCCAATACCTTTCGGACAGTCAGTGTTTCACCCAAGAAAAAATATCCGATCAATGCCGCGAACAACACGCTGGTTTCGCGCAATGCCGACACCGCTCCCATGGGCGCGGCGGACATGGCGTAGATGACGATGCCATAGGCCAGAAGTGAAACCAGACCTCCAATGAAGGCCGACATGAACCCCGGTCGGAAGGAACATAAACTTTTCGTGTCACGCACGCCGACATACACCAAAGGCATCAAGATGCCCCACAAGGCGCACATCCATACCGTGTATGCCATCGGCGCGCCGGACAGGCGGACGCCAATGCCATCCGTCACGCTATAAGCCGCTATGAAACAACCGGTTCCCAGGGCGTAAGGCAGGCTGGGAACAGCCAGCTTGCGTCCACTAAAGGCCAGCGAAATGATTCCGCCTGACACCAGTAAAATGCCGATCATCGCGACTGGCCCAACCGTTTCTCCGGCAAAAACCGAAGCCGCGAGGGTAATCAGGATAGGCGAGGAGCCCCGAGATATAGGGTAAGTTTGCCCAAGGTCTCCAACCTTATAGCTGCGCACCAGGAACAAGTTGTAGCCAACGTGCAGCACCGCTGAAAGCGCTGCGTAGAACCAGCTGGCTTGGGCCGGAGCTTCCAAAAACAAGGCTATTGCGATGCTGGCAATGGCTACCGCCACGCACATGATCGTCATCGACCAAAGCCTGTCGGCGCCACCGCGCAATGCGGCATTCCAACTGGCATGCAAGAGCGCTGCGAAAAGTACGAGCAAGATAATGTGATAG
Source organism: Pseudomonas sp. A-R-19 (assembly GCF_019956575.1). NCBI lineage: Bacteria > Pseudomonadati > Pseudomonadota > Gammaproteobacteria > Pseudomonadales > Pseudomonadaceae > Pseudomonas > Pseudomonas sp. A-R-19. Next base: position 29,347 of record NZ_JAHBDR010000042.1, on the reverse strand, counting down.
GGCATGCACCGTCCTAAGCAATTGGGCGCCTCGACTAAAGCGAAGTCCTCGCATCAGTTGAAGAGTAATTGCTCATCCCTCATCGATATCCTTTTTCGAATCGTTTCCGGGCGAGCGTCCAGAACTATGACTCACTGATTTTGGCGTAATAAGTAGCGCATAACATGATTGATTTGCAAAGGCAGCTTCCTTGGTAGACCTCTGACATGCGTTCGTCCCTGTCGCTTGAAAAGACGCCAGCCTTACCACCTTCTGATCAGTCGAACGTCCGCTTCTGGCCGATTACTGCCCTGACGAACGACTGTAATCGACCTCATGCCACTCTAATTCGGTTCCCGCCGTGGATCGACGCGTGGTAAGCGTCGGCGATCGAGGAACTAAACGGTTCTGACTGCCAAAGCTTTTTGCCGACGATACAGAATGGTCGTCGCCGTGAACCCGCACAACGCTGCGAACATCAGCCAGTAGGCAGGTGATGCCTTGTCGCCCGTGGCCTGGACAAGCAGCGTCGAGATTGCCGGGGTAAAACCGCCAAACACCGCGGTAGCCAAACTGAAGGCCAGTGAAAACCCGACCACCCGCACGTTCTGTGGCATGACTTCGGTCAGTGCCGCGACCATGGCGCCGTTGTAAATGCCAAAGAAGAATGAGAAGTACAGCAGAACAGCGAGCAGTCGTTCGAAACTCGCCGCCTCTGCGAGCCAGTGCATGGCGGGATAGGCGGTGAAGATGCACAGCAACGATATCGCCAGCAACAGTGGCCGCCGGCCAATGCGGTCGGAGAGGGCGCCGCCGATAGGCAGCCAGATAAAGTTGCTGATGCCGACCAGCAGTGTGACCACCAGGCTGTCGGTGGTGCTCAGGTTCAGTACTGTCCTGCCAAACGTCGGTGTGTAGACCGTAATCAGGTAGAACGTGGTGGTGGTCATGGACGCCAGCAAGCCGCCCGCCAGGACGGTGCGCCAGTTGTCACGCATCGAGCGAAAAACTTCGCGAGTGGTTGGACGATGGCTGCGAGCAGTGAAGGCGGCGGTTTCTTCCAGTGAGCGGCGAATAATGAAAATGAACGGGATGATCACGCAGCCAATGAAGAACGGAATACGCCATCCCCAATCGGCGATTTCAGCGGCTTGCATCGTGGCATTGATCGTGTAGCCCAACGCGGCCGCGACGACGATCGCCACCTGTTGGCTGGCCGATTGCCAACTGGTGTAGAAACCGGTGTGACCGGGGGTGGAAATTTCCGCCAGATACACGGACACGCCGCCCATTTCCGCGCCGGCGGAGAAGCCCTGGAGCAGCCTGCCCAACAACACCAGAATCGGTGCCGCCACGCCGATGGCGGCATAGCCCGGCACCAGGGCGATCAATACGGTACCGGCGGCCATGATCGACAGCGTCACGATCAGCCCCTTGCGACGACCCACCTTGTCGATGTACGCCCCCAGCACAATGGCGCCCAGTGGGCGCATCAGGAACCCGGAGCCGAATACCGCGAAGGTCATCATCAGCGAGGCAAACTCGCTGGTGGCTGGAAAGAACGTCTGGGAGATGTAGGTCGCGTAGAACCCGAACAGAAAGAAGTCGAACTGCTCGAGAAAGTTACCGCTGGTGACCCGCAAAATGGCGCCCAATTTGGACCCCTTGGCTCGGGTTGTTGCCGTCGTCGTTTTCATCATGGCTACCGTTATGCTCACTATTGTTTTTGGAATGAGTGCTTTAACCGTCAGTCGCTGCCGGCGTTGATCGGGTTGGGTTGACGCTTCTCGATGGCGTGTTTGAGCAGCGCTGCGCTGCGGAAGATTCCATGGGCGAATTTGCTGTAGGGCATGGTCAGGAAAAACGCCATGACCAGGCCGAGATGGATCGCCAGCATCAAGCCCAAGGCGCTGGTTTCACGAAAAGCCAGGAGCGCCAGGCCGCTTGCGCTGACCAGCAACAGCAGCGCGATGAAGCCGCGATCCATGGGTTTCTGGTTCTCATCGCCGTGCGCTGGGTTGCGACGCAGGTTCAGCCAAAGAAGCCCCGCCGGGCCGATCAGCAGGCCGATGCCCCCGGCAATACCCAACATCACCGGCAAGCTGAAGATCGGATAGGGCGCCGACCACTTCAGCAGATAGTGAAAGAGCGTGGCGACACCGGTGGCGGCGAAGCACAGCATGAAGCCATAGAAGGTGAGGTGGTGGAATCGGCGTCGCCACAAGGTGAACTGATCGTCGGCGTTGTTGCAGCCTTCGCCATGGCCGCCGTCCAGGTACTTAAGCTTGGCGACGTTGGCCGTAGCCTCCAATGCAGCGGACGTTTTCAACGGCAGTGGCGCTGCGACCGGTGAAACGTTGCGCCAGAAGCGCCGTACACCCAGGGTCAGGGCAAGTACCGCAAAGCCGAACACTGAGCCGAACATCAGCGCCAGGGTGTTATGCGGGAAAATCTTGTAGAAGTTGCCCCCTGGAATGGCCGCGAACAGGTTGCCCATGAGCATCAGGGTCAGGCATAAAAACAACGCCAGTCCCCCACCGGAAGCCAGTGCCAGGGTCAGGCCGTTGCGCTGATACAACTTGCCCAGCGCTTGCGGCCAGGCGTATTCGGCGTAAGTATCCAGGCGCACTTTGGCCATGGCTTTGGGTATGTTGACGTCGAATTCGTGTGGGGCGGCGTACTGGCAGGCGTGCAGGCACGCGCCGCAGTTATGGCACAAGTTCGCCAGGTAATGGATGTCGGCCTGAGTGAATTCCAAGCGCCGGGTCATCGCCGGAAATACCGCGCAAAAGCCTTCGCAATAACGGCAGGCGTTGCAGATGGTCATCTGCCGCTGGACTTCACTTTCGTCAAGATTCAACACCGGGATCAACCCGCCCGATGCTTGGGGATCAAACAGTTGCATGTCGAGACTCCGTGTTTGCAGATGAAACGCCAAAGCCCACCGAAGCGGCCGCCTGCACACCGGCGATGCGGCCAAACGCGGTACCGATGGCCATGCCGATGCCGGCGGTGTAGCCCTTGCCCAGAACATTGCCGGCCATCATTTCTCCCGCGACGAACAGGTTGGGGCTCGCTTTGCCGTTGAAATGCACGGCAGCGGTTTCGTCGGTGGCGAGGCCGAGGTAGGTAAACGTGACACCCGGTTTAAGCGGGTAGGCGTAGAAAGGTGGTTTCACCAATGGCCGCGCCCAATGGGTTTTGGCGGGCACCAGTCCTTGGGTGTGGCAGTCGTCCAGCGCCGTGTGATCGAACGTGCCAACGCGGCAGGCGCGGTTGTAGTCCTCGACCGTCTTGACGAATTTTTCTTGAGGCAGCTTCAACTGGCGAGCAAGGTCTTGCAGAGTATTGGCGGTGGTTCCGGGAAAGACCGGCGGCATGAAGCGGCCGATGGCTTGTTGATCGATGATCGAATACGCCTGCTGACCGGGTTGTCCGGCCACCAGACGCCCCCAGATCGCATAACGTTTTGGCCAGAAATCCTCACCTTCGTCGTAGAAGCGTTCGCCATCGCGATTGACCACCACACCCAGCGATACGCAGTCGATTCGGGTGCAGATGCCGCCGTCGTAGAGTGGCGCACGGGCATCAATCGCGACCATGTGTGCTTGCGTCGGATCGCCGATCACATCGGCGCCAAGGTCGAGCATGCGCCGGAGCAAAATGCCGGTGTTGAATCGGGTGCCCCGGATCAGGAAATTGTCCGATGGCCATTCACCGCGTTCGTTCTGACCCCAGGCTTCGCGCAGCCATTCACGGTTGGATTCGAAGCCGCCGGCCGCCAACACGCAGGCCCGGGCTTCAATGCGTTCGGCGGCGAAACGCTGACCATCGACCTCATGTTCGCCCACATGGGCGGCGACGAATTTCCCCTCGTCCAACTCGATGTCGGTTACTTGGGTGTTGTAGCGAACTTTTACACCCAGTCGCTCGGCGCTGCGGAAATACGCATTGACCAGCGCTTTGCCGCCGCCCATGAAAAAAGCGTTGGTCCGCGCCACGTGCAGCGCGCCGGACAGCGGTGGCTGGAAATGCACGCCGTGTGAACGCATCCAGTCGCGGCAAGAAGACGATGCCCGAATGGCAATGCGTGCAAGCTTTTCATCCGTGAGGCCACCGGTGACCTTCAACAGGTCTTGCCAGTATTCTTCTTCCGGATAGGCATCGATCAGCACGTCCTGCGGTTCGTCGTGCATGCACCGCAGGTTACGGGTGTGTTGGGAGTTGCCACCGCGCCAGATTTTCGGAGAGGCTTCCAGCAGCATCACGCTGGCGCCTGCTTCTCGCGCCATCAGAGCGGCGCACAAGGCAGCGTTGCCACCCCCTATGATTAAGACGTCGATCATTATCGCTCCTCGATTGGCAAGGAAGCGGGAACGAAGTGCTCCTTGCGAGTGGGAAGAACGATAGGGTGGGGAAGGAGTGGCCGAAAGGCTGCTTTTGACGCGGGGTGTTTAGTTTTTCTAAAGGCTTTGTCGTCAGGAGATGTCCGGGGTTGAAGGAGGATTACGTGTCTACCCCTTCTATCCACGTAGCTCCAGGCCACTGTTTGTCGACGACCAACTGTCGCGCCACATCGACGATGACCAACCGCGTTGCCAGCGCCGCCGGAGAGAGTTCGTCGTCAGCCAGCGTCGCCAGAAGATTACGCCGGCCCACATGGGGATCGGTAATCCTGATCAGTGAAAGTCCGGACCCGTCTTTCAATGCCGCGGCCGCCCCCGGTTGTATCGTTGCCGCATGACCGGCCCGAACGGCGTTCATCAAAACAGCGAGACCGTCGACTTCCATAATGACATTGGGCGTTAGCCCGACCCGCTCGAACGCGCTGGTCAATGTCGAACGCAATCCATGCTGCACGCTGGGCATCACCAGCGGCAGGCCGCCGAGGTCGGCTAACTGCACGCTGTCACCTGAAGGCGCTTGAGGCAGGCTGGGCGAGGCAATGACAAACAGCTTTTCATCCAGCAGCGGCGTCACGCTCCAGCGTTTACCCCCTTCGAGCTGGAACAGGATGGCCAGGTCAATTTGCCGTGCGTTGAGCTGCGCCGCCAAGTGGCCGGAAAGCATTTCCACCAAATGCAGTTGTATGTCCGGATAACGCGTACGCATTGCGTTGATCAACGGCAACGCGAGCACCGTCGCGGTAGTCGGTGGCAAGCCGACGCTGACATAACCGCTCATTCGCCCGCGATGGGCGGCCATGATGGCGTTTTCCGCCTGGCGTAGCGTCAGTTGGGCATGGTGTAAAAACGCAAATCCGGCGCTAGTGGGTGTCACGCCGGTGGAGGTTCGATTCAGGAGGCGGGTGCACAGTTCGCTTTCCAGCTTGGAGATTTGCTGACTGAGGGCTGACACACCAACATCCAGTTCAAGTGCCGCACGCCCCAGGCTGCCAAGCTCGATGATTTTTACGAAATAGCGCAGTTGTCTCAATTCCAATGTGGCTGCTCCCCGTGAATGAGTTATTCAAATACCTGAACGTTTGCCACGCAAGTTACGAAGCCCGAAGAGGCAGCATTGTCGCAGGTTTGGGTTGACCGTTGAGCGCGTGCGCTTTGTCGAGGACTGGTAGCAGTTGACCCGAAGCTGTCATCGAAACTGTGGCCACTGATCCTGGATTTCATACCAGGGCGCCTTGGACGTCACTTCGCAGCACGCTGCCATAGCTGGTAAACGCTGCCCCATGACGTTTAAAGAAAACTGAAGACGGTCTTGGAGTAAAAAATTCACAGACAAACTGTGTTGAAATAAATGATCCAGTGATTTACTCTCGATCCCACGTTGTACGAGTTCACCTGCTGTTAGCACCTAAAAAAACAAACAATCGGGAGCAAACATGAAAGCGAAAATGATGCTGGGACTGTTCATGACGGCCGCAGTTTCTCTGCCAGCCTGGGCCGCGGACTGGACCGTAGGTGCTAACGTTGGCAACGTGCCTTGGGAATTTCAGGATTCCAAAGGTGAGTTTGTCGGCTTCGAAGTCGATGTTGTAAATGAGGTGGCCAAACGCGCCGGAAAAAGCGTCGAGTTCGTCAACATTCCTTTCAACGGCCTGTTCAGTGCCGTGCAATCCAAACGCGTCGACATCGCTATTTCATCCATCACCATCACTCCGAAACGTCTGGAGTCGGTAGCCTTTGCGCAGCCTTACTTCGACAGCGACCAGTCGCTCACCGCACTGACCACTTCCAAGGTCAAAAGCCTGGCCGACATGAACGACAAGGTGGTTGGTGTCGACACTGGCTCTACCGGCGACATGTGGATCGGCCAACACAAGGACGAGTACAAGTTCGCCGATGTCTCGCGCTATGAAGGGCTATCGCCGGCCATGCTTGATCTGGCTTCCGGGCGAATCGATGGCTATATCAGTGACATTCCTGCGGTGCTCTACTACATCAAGGACAAACCGCAGTATTCCATCGTGGCGCGTATTCCCACCGGTGAGCGCTACTCGCTGATGCACGCCAAAGGATGGGCGATGAGCGATCAGGTCAACGACATTATCAGCAAGATGAAAGAAGACGGTACCTTGGGGAAAATCCACAAACAGTGGTTCGGCGCTGACGCCGATAAAGATTCGAGTACCATGAAAGTAACCGCCGTTCTCAAGTAAGCCCTGCTGATGATGCATGTAAGTGGCGACGCCCGTTCGCCACTTGTATTGACCGAGGTATCCCATGGATCTTTTGCAGACATTCTTCAACTGGAACGTGCTCGTCGATTCGCTTCCGCTGATGATGCGCGGTTTGGGCGTGACCATTTTGCTGGGGGTGGTGAGCATTGCCCTGGGCCTGGTGGGCGGGCTGTTGCTGGCATTGCTGCGGTTGTACTCCTACGCACCTGTTCGAGCGCTTGCGCGTATCTACATCGATATCATGCGCTCTATTCCACTGCTGGTTTTATTGGTACTCATCTATTACGCGCTGCCTTTTGTCGGCATTCGACTGTCGTCTTTTGCGGCCGCTGCCAGTGCGCTCTCGCTTGTCTCCTGCGCCTACAGTGCGGAGATTTTTCGTTCGGGCATCGAGGCCATTCCCCGTGGCCAGTTCGAAGCATCGGCCTCTCAAGGCATGAGCTTCTTCAATACCATGCGTGACGTCGTTTTACCCCAGGCCATCCGCATCGTAATGCCCCCTATGACCAGCAACTGCATCAACGTCATGAAAGACACGGCGCTCGCTTCAGTCGTCGCCATGCCCGACTTGTTGAAGCAGGCAACCCAGGCTCAGGCACTGGCCGCCAATCCGACGCCACTGGTGGGTGCTGCCTTGCTGTACCTGTTGCTATTGCTGCCGCTGGTACAAATGGTCAGCTGGGTTGAACGTCGTAACGCCTCTGGAGGAAAAACCGCATGAGTACGTTGATTGACATCGAAAAACTCGACAAGTACTACGGCAGCTTCAAGGCGTTAAGCAATATCAATTTGCAGGTTGAAGAGGGTGAAGTGGTGGTCATTCTTGGCCCGTCCGGTTCGGGAAAATCGACCTTGATTCGCTGCATCAATCTGCTTGAAGACTACCAGCAGGGCGATATTCGGGTGGGGGGAGAGCGGGTTGAAAACGGTCCGCGACTGAGCGCCATCCGTAGCGAAGTAGGTATGGTGTTTCAGAGCTTCAACCTCTATCCGCACCTCACTGTTCTCGACAACGTGTCGCTGGCGCCGATCCGCGTTCGCGGGCTGAGTCGGCGTGAAGCTCACGCCAGGGCCAAGGAACTATTGGTGAAGGTCGGCATGGGCGATCACGCTCACAAATACCCGAGTCAATTGTCTGGCGGCCAACAGCAGCGTGTCGCTATTGCCCGCACCATGGCCATGGAGCCGCGGGCAATTCTGTTCGACGAACCGACTTCGGCGCTGGACCCGGAGATGGTTGGCGAAGTACTCGATGTCATGCAGAACCTTGCGCGCTCCGGCGTCACGATGGTCGTGGTGACTCACGAAATGGGCTTTGCCCGTCGGGTCGCCGACCGGGTGATCTTCATGGAAAGCGGACGCATTGTTGAGCAGAACATCCCTGAACCGTTTTTTACCGCACCTAAGGAACCTCGCACACAAGCGTTCCTGCAGGCCATCTTGCATCATTGACTCAGGCTGGAGAAAGTAGAGTGAATCCTCTCGATATCGATTACGTTCGCAAGCAATTTCCAGGTTTGGCCGATGGTTATGCCTACATGGATAACGCCGGTGGTTCGATGGTTCTGAACTCCGTGGCTGAGCGTGTCTGTGATTACCTGCTGAACAACAGTGTGCAGCTGGGTGCGTCCTACCAACCTTCCGTTGTCGCTGGCGAGCGAGTGATGCAGGCGCGCCACTCGGTCATGCAGTTGATCAACGCCGAGCACCCCGAAGAAGTGATCATGGGCGGCTCGACCACCCACTTGTTGCAAATACTGTGTCGCGCCATCGCCCCGTCAATCGTTCCAGGCGATGAAATCATCGTCACCAATTGCGATCATGAGGCCAACATCGGACCCTGGGTCAAGCTGTGCGAAAGCCGTGGGGCGACCTTGCGCGTGTGGCAGGTCAATCTCGACAGTTGTGAGTTGGAGCTGGATGACCTGCAGGTCTTGCTCAATGACAAAACCCGTTATGTGGCCATGACCCACACCTCGAATATTCTCGGCTCGGTCAATCCAGTCGCCGAAGTTGCGCGGCGTGTGCATGCGGTGGGTGCGAAACTGTGTGTGGACGCCGTCGCTTATGCGCCACACCGTCTGGTGGATGTTCAGGCGAGCGGCGCCGACTTCTACGTTTATAGCTTCTATAAAACCTTCGGCCCGCACTTTGCCGTACTCTGGGGACGTCGCTATCTGTTGCTGGAGTTGCCGAGCCTTAACCACTTTTTCATCGGCCAGGACGTGGTGCCTTACAAATTGCAGCCGGGCAACGTCAACTACGAGTTGTCATTTGGTTGCATCGGCATTACCGACTATTTGCTCGACATCGGCACCCGGCTTGGAGCGCAAGGCAGCGAGCGCCAGTGCATGCAGACTGCGTTCGATGCTTTTGAGGTGCAGGAGGATTTGCTCGCCGAGCGTCTGCTGGCGTTTTTGCGTCAGCGCGAGGGCGTTCGGATCATTGGTAAAGCAAGTACCCGCAATCGAGTGCCAACGATCAGTTTCGTGGTTGAGGGCGTTCAGTCAGAGGCTGTTGTGCGTAGGGTCGATGAGCACCGGATTGGCATTCGGTTTGGTGACTTCTATGCACGGCGACTTATCGAAGCCCTTGGGCTTGACCAGTTTGGCGGGGTAGTGCGGGTGTCGTTGGCGCATTACAACACGCTGGAAGAAGTCGACCGCCTCATCACTTCGCTGGATCAAGCCATCAATGCGTTGCGTTGACCGGCGTACACACTTCTAATTTTACGAGCCTTCATCATGGCCTTACCTGAAACCCTTGCAGAGCTGCGTGACTGTATCGCGGCCCAGCACGAACAACTGACCGGTCGTCTACGCGATGCTGCCCGATTCCTGATCGACAACCCGCATGAGATTGCACTCAATACGGTGGCCGAACTGGGTAAGCGCTCAAACATCGCGCCTTCCGCTTATATTCGGCTGGCTCAGGCCCTTGGCTTTGCAGGTTTCAAGGATTTGCAGCGGCTGTTTCGAGCACCGCTGCAACAGGCTGCCGACACCCACAGCGAACGTATTCGGCACTACGGCGGTGAGACGTTGCTGGAGGACCCGAGTGACGTCGGCGCGATTTTGCGTGAGTTCAGCCAGGCCAATATCGTTTCTCTGGAGCATCTGGCGGAGGGCGGTGAACAGGCCAATATCGAAGCGGCTATCGCCCACTTGCAAGTCGCTCGGACCACCTTCGTCATCGGCATGCGCCGCGCTTTTCCGGTGGCGGCGTACCTCAGTTATGCATTGAGCCGCGTCGGTCAGCGCACCGTGCACATCAGCGGCGCAGGCGGCACGTTGCACGAACAGGTCAGTGCCATTGCCGATGATGATCTGTTGATCGCCGTCAGCTTTCCGCCGTACGCCCATGACACTGTTGAGGCCTGCCGTCAGGCGAGGGAAGCGGGGGTGACGCTGGTTGCGATCACTGACAGCGTTCTGAGCCCGATCGGGCAGATGGCCGATACGGTCATTGAGGTCAACGACGCCGAGTTACTGGGCTTTCGTTCGCTCACGGCTTCGTTCTGCATTGCGCAAACCCTGGCGATGGGGCTTGCGTTCAGCGAGTGGCAATCGGACAGCACCTTCAGCCATGACCGGCTGAAAGATATCGACTGCTAAGTCGCAACTTTCGCCACGTACTTATTTAACCAGTCACTTCAGGAGAATATCCCGATGGTTTCACCTGCACGCGATTTAGTGGGTTACGGTAGACAACGCCCGCAAGGCACCTGGCCGAATGGCGCACGTTTGGCCATCAGCCTGGTGATCAACTACGAAGAAGGCTCCGAACGCTCGCTCGCCATGGGCGACCCGGACCAGGAATCAATGACCGAATGGGGCAGCTATTCAATACCCGACGGCACACGCAATCTGGCGATGGAATCGATGTACGAGTACGGCTCGCGCGTGGGGATCTGGCGAATTCTGGATATTCTCGACCAGCAATCGGTTCGCTCTACCTTTCATGCCTGCGCAGTGGCCTTTGAGCAGAACCCTGATGTGGCTCGCGCCGCCGTCGCCGGTGGCCATGAGATTTGCAGTCACGGGTATCGCTGGGAGGAAGTGTTTCGCCTGACTGAAGAGCAGGAGCGTGAGCACATGCGCCTGGCAATCGAGTCATTCGAACGTACCTGTGGCAAGCGTCCCGTTGGCTGGTATTGCCGGTATGGCGCCAGTGTCAATACACGTCGACTGGTCGCTGAAGAGGGCGGTTTTCTCTACGATTCCGATGCCTACAACGACGATGTTCCCTACTTTGTCGAGGTCGAGGGTAAGCGTCATCTCGTGGTGCCTTATACCGCCGACGTGAACGATTTCCGCTACTGGAATTCTCCGGGGCTTTCGCAGGCATCGGACTTTTTCGAGTACATGAAAGAAAGCTTTGAGGTCCTTTATGAGGAGTCGGCTGAAGGACCCCGCATGATGTCGATTGGACTGCACCCACGTATGGTGGGCCGTCCCGGGCGGGTCAGGGCGATCAAGCAATTCATCGAGTATGCCAAGCAACAAGGCGGTGTCTGGTTTGCTACGCGCGAAGAAATCGCCCGTGCCTGGCTTGAACGAACTTGATTGAAGACACGCGCCACCTGATCGGCGCGGGCCGGTTACTTCTGGAAGAGGCCTGATATGCAACCTTTTGATACGGTGATTCGCAACGCCCGCGTGGTAACCGCCGCGGACACGTTCACCAGCGATATCGGTATTCGTGATGGGCGCATCGTCTCCCTCGGTCTGGACCTGCCGCAAGGCCACCAGGAAATCGACGCGGCAGGCCGGCATGTTACCCCCGGTGGCATCGACAGCCATGTGCACCTCGACCAGCCGACTGGCGACGGCTCGGTGATGGCCGATGACTTCTTCAGCGGCACGGTCTCGGCGGCCTGCGGCGGCACCACCACCGTCATCCCGTTCGCCTGTCAGCAGAAGGGCGAAAGCCTGCGCGCTGCCGTCGATGACTACCATCGTCGGGCGGGTAACAAGCCGGTGATCGATTATGCCTTCCACCTGATCGTCACCGACCCCACCCCGCAGGTGCTGCGTGAAGAACTGCCGGCCTTGATTGCTGAAGGCTATACATCGTTCAAGATCTACATGACCTACGATGCGCTGAAGCTGGGCGACCGGGAGATTCTCGAGACGTTGTCGGTCGCGCGCCGTGAGGGCGCCATGGTGATGCTCCACGCCGAGAACAGCGATTGCATCGCCTGGCTCACCGAGCGACTACTGGCGGCCGGGTTGACTGCGCCGCGCTACCACGCCGCGTCGCGGCCGATGCTGGTGGAGCGCGAAGCGACCCATCGTGCCATCGCCCTTGCCGAGCTGGTGGACGTGCCGATCCTGATCGTGCACGTGTCGGGTCGCGAGGCCGTGGAGCAGATTCGCTGGGCCCAGAGCCAGGGGTTGAAGGTGTACGCCGAAACCTGCCCGCAGTACCTGTTCCTGACCGCCGACTCGCTGGGGTGTGACGACAGCTTCGAAGGTGCCAAGTGCATCTGCAGCCCGCCGCCGCGCGATGCCGCAAATCAGCAGGTGATCTGGGATGGCCTGGAGAACGGCTCGTTCGAGATTTTCTCGTCAGACCACGCACCCTTTCGCTTCGATGGCCCGAATGGCAAGAAGGCCCACGGTGAAGAGGTGTCGTTCGACCAGATCGCCAACGGCATTCCCGGTGTCGAAACCCGCATGGCACTGCTCTGGTCCGAAGGCGTGCGCAGTGGGCGCATCACCCCGCAAAGCTTTGTTGCGCTGACCTCAACGAATGCCGCCAAGATGTATGGGTTGTATCCGCGCAAGGGCAGCATCGCTATTGGTGCTGATGCCGACCTGGTGATCTGGAACGAAGGTGAGTCGGTGCACCTGTGCAACGAAATGCTGCACCACAACGTCGATTACACGCCTTACGCCGGCATGACGCTGAGCGCCTGGCCGGCCATGACCCTGTCTCGCGGTGAGGTGGTCTGGGACGGCGAGCCGCGCGGTGAGGCGGGTCGCGGCCGGTTTCTGCCGTGCGAGCGCCCGGCGCCCGCGCAACTGCGCCGACGTAAGACTGAGTTGGCATTGTGAGTGCGGTCGCGCAGGTGGCCGCCACCCTGATTCGTGGCTGGCGTGAAGGGCGCCAACAACCGTTGCCAGCCCTGGAACTGGCTAGCGAAGCCGAAGCCTATGCCGTACAGCACCAGGTAGCGGATGCCCTCGGCTGGTTCGCCTCCGGGCCGCCAACGGCTTGGAAACTGGGTGGCGCTCCTGGAGGGCTGATCAGCGCCGCCGGGGTACCGGCATTGGCGGTACACCCGTCGGGTTGGCAGGTTCCGCCGGGCGATGCCTTCGGTTTCGGGATCGAGGGTGAACTGATCGTGCGCCTGTCGCGCGACCTCGACCAGCACACTGATCTGGCCATGGCTTGTGCGGCGGTCGATGTGTGGATGCCGGGCATCGAACTGTGTGGCACGCGCTGGCTGCAGGGCGATCAGGCCGCGCCACTGCTTCGGCTGGCCGACCAGCAACTCAACCGCGCGCTGGTACTCGGTGCACCGCAAACGCTGGGGAACATGCCGGATTGGTCAAGACAACAGGTGGCGTTGCGGGTGGCCGGGGTGCCTGAATTCGTCGGCGTTGGCAGCCATCCATTCGGTGAGCCGCTGAGTTCGCTTCCGTGGCTGGCGCGTCACGCTGCAGCACTGGGCAGCCCGTTGCGAGCCGGTGACCTGGTGGCTTGTGGTAGCTGGACCGGTATCTACTGGGCGTCGGCCGGGGTGCAAGTGGAAGTTGAGTTTGCCGGGATAGGACGGGTTGCCTTGTCGACCTGATGCGTTTCAAAGGCTTGCTGATTTTCAGTTTACAGAGCCAGGCGGCGCATCGCTCCTGCTTAAAAGGCGTGGGCTTTTGAGGCTTGCCTCTGGGCACTCCCTCAGGCTCCTGTCCCTACGTTGGCTTGCGAGTTGGAAGCGTTCTGCAAGACACCACGCTGTTAGAGATACGCCAGCGGCCATTCCAATCAGTCAGATCCTCGTTCGCCGCCATAGCCAACATCTCAGCTCTTTAGTTTTATAAGCGGTTGATTGCCGCGCAGCAGCGGTTCAGCTATGCGCTCCACTTTACCTTTCGTTGCTTCTCTCGCTACCGGCCAAATGCGATCTGCCACGTCAGACTGAAATCGGCCCATAGCGGTCTTTGGCGGACCTCTAAAGTGAGTCTCTGACTATCCGCTTTTTGGCTGCTGATCACGGTTGGCTGTCTAGACGCCAGATGGTCCGTAACGGCAGCGCGTAAGTATTACGGAATTGAATCGGAGTTGATCAGCTGCGCAAAGGTGATACTGGCTTATTGTGATCTACACTCCTTGAGCGCGTGAGTAGACGCTTCGCCACAAGAAGTATTCACACTATTTCACCGTGACCATGAACGCTCACGGTGCCAGCTTGCTCAAAACTAACGAGGCAAAAATGAACAGGAAGTTTAACCGGGGCTGGTCAATAGCTGCGGCACTCGTCGTAGTGGGTTCAACGCTTTTAGCGGGGTGTGCGAGCAAGAACGATCCGATCACGCAGGCAGACAAGACGGATGTGACCAAGGGCGTACCCGCGCCAAGTCTGGAGCAGACCAAGGCAATCGCCGAGGAAGGCTTTATTTACGGCTTACCGCTGGTCATGAACTACGCCGTAATGCACGAATATGCCGTGGACAAGGGCGGCCCGCAATACAAGGCGCCGTTCAACCAGATCAAGAACGAGCCTCGCGTCTACTCCTACCAAGACACGGCCATCATCACTCCGAACAGCGACACCCCGTACTCGTTTGTCTGGCTGGACCTGCGCGCGGAACCGATGGTGATCTCGGTGCCGGCAGTGGACAAGCGGCGTTACTACTCGGTGCAGATGATCGACGGCAACACTTACAACTACGGCTACATCGGCAGCCGTGCCACCGGCAACGAGCCAGGCCAATACATGGTGGTCGGTCCCGATTGGAAAGGCGCGCCCCCTCCCGGTATCAAAAAGGTCTTCACCTCGACCACTCCCTTCGCCGTGAGCGCCATTCGGACTCAGCTCTACAATGCCAAGGACATGCCGAATGTCGAGAAGGTGCAAGCGGGCTACAAGGTCCAGCCGCTCTCCGCCTTCCTCCATCAACCCGCGCCGCCCACTGCGCCGAAGATTGATTTCGTACCGGCTACGACGGAAGGCATCAAGGCCAACTTCTTCGAGTACCTGTCGGCCGCGATGGAGTATGTGCCGCCATCGGCTGACGACCAGGAGATCCGGGCCAAGCTGGCGAGCATTGGGGTGGGACCCGGTCGCACCTTCGAATTCAAGGACCTCTCGCTCGAGCACAAGGCCGTGGTCCTGCTCGGGATGAAGGCCGGTGACGAGAAGGTCGACAAGTTCCTCGCGAGCGGGACGAAGATAATCAACGGCTGGAACGTAGGCGCGTACTTCGGCGACCAAACGTTCTACAAGGCCGACTGGCTGAAGCGTGCCGGTGCCGCGAAAGGCGGCCTCTACGGCAACGACGCCGTCGAGGCGATGTATCCCAACACGCGCACCGACGGCACCGGCCAGACGCTGGATACCAGCAAGCGCAAGTACACGCTGACTTTCCCGGCCGGCAAACTGCCGCCAGTCAATGCCTTCTGGTCGGTGACCATGTACGACGGCAAGAGCCAGTTGCTGATCAAGAATCCGCTCAACCGTTATCTGATCAACTCGCCAATGCTGTCGGCGATGAAGAAAAACACGGATGGTTCACTGACGCTGTACATTCAGAAAGATTCCCCCGGCAAGGCTAAGGAAGCCAACTGGTTGCCCGCGCCCGACGACACGGTCTTTCTGGTCATGCGCCTCTACTGGCCGAAGACCGCACCGCCTTCGATTCTTCCCGCTGGCGACGGCAGCTGGCAGCCACCGGCGCTGGTGGTCTCGAAGTAAATCTTGCGGCCCATTGCTGACACTCGCTGTAGGTCGGTGTCGGCCTGTGCTGCCTTTTTGCCAATAGCAGAGCAGCCAATCATCAAGGGCTGTTATTGGACCGATTGCAGCCCGTGAAGGGCTGCAACCCAAAGCGATCATCAAGGACAAATGACTATCACTGTGTTTTCTTCAGCCCTTTCAAGCGCACATTCGCCCTTTGCACAGCGGCCATTTTTTCGGGTCGCTTCATGCGTTTCCACTTTCTGATGTCTTCCTTGCTTCGTCCGCAGCTCACACACAGGTCACCACTGAGCTGGCAAACCGAGATGCAGGGATTCTCGATTTCTTTAGCCATTGTCAGCCACCGTTGGCCACGCGTGATTGAGTCAGGCGGATTTTCCAGTCGCCTCTGTGAGTTCGCTGACACTCCTCCTCGGAGTCGAAGCGGACACTATGGTCTGAAGGGGTCAGGTCGATGTTCGCCTCCTTCAGCGCGATGGCCGTCAACTCAAAGATGCGCGCCTTGGCGTCAACCTGGGCGAGCTTTCTGTCAGCCAGGGTTTCGAATACCCAGGTTACCTTCAGGGTTGCAGCCAACGCGTTCAGGTCAGCGGTGTGGGTGAGCCAGGCAAAGCCTTTGATTTCACCTTTTGCTGTTTCGCACGCTTCGGTGAGCGTGGTTATCAATCGGCGCTCGATTCGCGCCAGTTCACGTTTCCCTGGGGGCATTGCAGGTTCCTTTGGAGACAATCAAGGGGGAGGCGCTGAATCAGACCGGTCGAAACTCGACCGTCAGATGGCTGACTTCGTGAACCGGCTTGAGACGTTCACGAATGCTATCGGCGTTCGCAGTGGCCTCACCAAGGACGCTGACGATGGCCGCATGGGCTTGCGGTCCAACCCGCCAGACGTGCAAGTCCGTGATGGTGGCATCCCCCGGTTTCTCGACCAGTTCGCGGATTTCCTCGGCAACGTGCGCATCGGTCTGATCGAGCAGTACACCTGCGGTGACCCCCATCAAGGTCCATGCCCAACGCGCGATAACGATGGCGCCGACGATGCCCATGACCGGGTCCAGCCATACCCAGCCGAGATACCGGCCGGCGAGCAGTGCAGCAATGGCCAGAACCGAAGTCAGTGCGTCTGCGACGACGTGGACGTAGGCCGATTTCAGATTGTTGTCGTTCCCGTGATGAGCATGGGGATGGCCATGATCGTCATGATCGTGCCCATGGCTGTGCCCATGGCCCAGCAGCAGGGCACTGACGATGTTGACGATCAAACCGGCAATCGCGATGAGCGTAGCGGTGCCGAACTGCACTTCCGTTGGCTGCAAGAGGCGCATGACGGACTCAACGCCAATTCCCAGGGAAACCATGCCGAGAATCAGCGCCGAGGCGAACCCGCCCAAGTCTCCAACCTTTCCGGTACCGAAACTGTAGCGCTGGCTGGAAGCGTGGCGTTTAGCGTATCCGTAAGCGGCTGCCGCGATACCCAATGCGCCGGCATGAGTTGCCATGTGAAAGCCATCGGCCAATAACGCCATCGAACCCGTGATATACCCGGCGGTGATTTCGCCAACCATCATCACAACAGTTAGCGCCACGACCCAAAGCGTACGCTTGGCATTTTCGTCGTGGGCTGAGCCAAGGAACACGTGGTCGTGCGTGTAGTTGATGTTCGTGCTGTTCAAGGGGGAGTGCCTGGATGTGTTCACTTGGAGTAACGGCGAATGGCTTCAAGAAGCTCTTCGACGCCCTTATTACGCTCATCTTCACTGAGCCCAGGGCTCGCAACATGCTCCCGCGCGTGATCCTCGATGATTTCCTCCATCAAGCCGTTGATGGCTCCGCGAGTGGCAGCAACAAGGTGCAGTGTTTTGGCGCAATCGAGATCCGATTCCAATGCGCGTTCAACGGCCTGGATTTGTCCGGCGATGCGTTTTACGCGTTTGAGAAGATCATCTTTGTTTGCTGCGATATGACCCATTGGATACCCCCCCTACCTATGTTGCGCGCATGATAGGCATACCCCCTATACCTATGCAAGCTTGGTGGGCGGAGAGATCATCCACCGCTTCTGGCCGCTTGAAACATTCGGATATGGGCAAAGCGTGGCACAGTTTCCGGGAATATTTCGACGTCGTAGCGTCGCCGCGGCAAGGAATTTTATGAACCCGGCATGGCAGGGCAACAGCAGTTACGAGAGAAATAAATCTCATTACGCCATTTATCTGACGCTCGTCTGAAAATCGTCGGGTAAATGACGTTTCGCGTTGAGCTTTTACCCTCCTGACCTAGGCTCAAGCCATGTGGGGAGGAGGTTCAGTCCATGCGCAAATTATTGATTGGCTCGTCGATGCTGGCCTGTCTGGTGGTACTGGGCGGCTGGTTGAGCCGACCACAGCCGTTGCCGGTCAGGCTGCTGGAGGTTGAGCGGGGGCCGGTAGAGACGCTGGTGGCCAATACTCGCGCGGGTACGCTGAAGTCCTGTCGACGCTCGCATCTGTCCTTCAATGTCGGCGGCCAGGTTGCCGAGTTGCTGATCGGCGAGGGCCAGCGGGTCCAGGCGGGTCAGGTGCTCATGCGCCTGCGGCAGGTCGAGCAACAGGCCCGGCTGCAGGAGGCCGAGGCGCGTCTGGAGGCCAAACGCAACGCCGGCGAACAGCGCTGCCAGCAGGCGCATCTGGACCGGCGCGACCTCGATCGCCTGGGCCAGTTGGCCGACCGCAAGCTGGTTGCCGCCGATCGCCTCGACCAGGCCGAGACCAAGGCTCGCCTGGCGAAGCTGATGTGCAGTGCCAGTGCCGTGCTGATCCGCGAGGCCGACGCCAACCTGCAGTTGCAGCGTTCACTGCTGGAGCAGGCGACCCTGCGTGCGCCATTCGCCGGCATAGTCGCAGAAATCAACGGCGAACTCGGCGAGTTCGTCACCCCTTCGCCGCCGGGTATTCCCACGCCACCGGCGGTCGACCTGATCGACGACAGCTGCCTGTATGTCGAGGCGCCTATCGATGAGGTGGACGCTGCCCGGGTTCGCCCCGGAACCGCTGTGCGGATCAGCCTGGATGCCTTCCGTGGCCAGCAATTCGCCGGCCGCGTCAGCCGCATCGCGCCCTATGTGCGTGAACTGGAGAAGCAGGCGCGCACCGTCGATGTCGAGGTGCGCTTCGACCAGCCGCCGGCCGATCTGGTCCTGCTCACCGGCTATAGCGCCGATGTCGAGATTCTCCTGGAGCAGCGCCCACGTGCTTTGCGCATCCCCACTGAGACCCTGCTGGAGGGACAGCGCGTGCTGCGATATGACCCGAACGCCCGGGTGTTGCGCGAGGTGAAGGTGCAAACCGGGTTGAGCAACTGGCGCTGGACCGAGGTGCTCGCAGGGCTGGACGAGGACGCGCGTATAGTCGCCAGCCTCGAGCAGGAAGGGCTCAAGGACACCGTGGCGGTGATCCCGGTGGATGCGCCGGAGACTAAGCAATGATCCGCCTGCGCGGCGGCAGCCGCACCTTCCAGTTGGGCGAGCAGCAGGTGATGGGGCTGGACGGCCTGGATCTGGACATCGCCGCCGGTGACTACATGGCAGTGATGGGCCCATCGGGCTCGGGCAAGTCGACCCTGCTGAACATCCTCGGTTTGCTCGATGCGCCGAGCGCCGGCGAATACTGGCTGCAGGGTGAGGCTACGGCGACGCTGAGCGAGGCGCGGCGCGCCCAATTGCGCAGCCAACTGATCGGTTTCGTGTTCCAGTCCTACCACCTGATCGCACGGCTGACGGTGCTGGAAAACATCGAGCTGCCGATGGTCCTCGCCGGCATCGGCGCGGCGCAACGGCGCAAGCGCAGCAGCCAATTGGTGGCGCGCCTGGGGCTGGGCGAGCGCATTGCCCACCGCCCGGCCGAGCTGTCCGGTGGTCAGCGCCAGCGCGTCGCCATCGCCCGGGCGATGATCATGCAACCGGCGCTGTTGTTGGCCGACGAACCCACCGGCAATCTCGATAGCCAGGCCGGCGCCGAGGTCTTCAGCTTGCTGGAGGAGCTCAACGGCGAGGGCCTGACCCTGATAGTGGTGACCCACGACGCCAGCCTGGGCGCCCGCGCGCAGCGCCAGTTACACATGCGTGACGGGCGGATCCACAGTGCTGCGCCGCAGCCGGCGCTGGCCTGATGCGCGCCGCCGATGCCCTGGGTTTCTGGCTCGGCGCCTTGCGTGGGCATCGCTCGCGCAGCCTGATGCTGCTGCTGGCCATCGCTATCGGGGTGGTTGCGGTCAATCTGCTCACCGGTCTCGGCGCGGGGGCGCGGGCCTTCGTCCTGAACGAGTTCTCGCTGCTCGGACGCGACATCCTGATCGTTTTCCCGGGCCGCAAGGAAACCACGGGGCGCATGCCGCCGCTCACCGGCCTGACGCCGCACGAGTTGACCTTGCAAGACGTCCAGGCCATCACCCAGTTGCCGGGCATCCGCCGGGTTGCGCCGATGCAGGCCGGGCAGATGGAGGTGATAGTCGGCAACCGCAATCGTGAGGTGCTGACCCTGGGCACCACCCGGGACTTCTTCGCCATTCGCCAATTGACGGTCGTCCAGGGCCAGCCCCTGCCGGCGCTGGACCCTGGGCAGGCCGAGGCCGTCTGCGTGATCGGCGGCAAACTCCGGCGCGAGTTATTCGGTGCGCGCCCGGCCTTGGGTGAATGGTTGCGCGCCGGCGACCGGCGCTTCCGGGTGGTCGGCATCCTCAGTGAGCGGGGCGAATCCCTGGGGATGGATTTCGCCGAGATGTTGATCATCCCGGTGGCCAGTGCCCAGGCCTTGTTCAATCGCGAGGGGTTGTTGCGGGTGTTTGTCGAGGTGCGTGGTCCGAGCTTTCTCGACCGTAGCAAGCGGCTGATACTCGCCGCGCTCAAGGAGCGCCACGAGGGTAAGGAAGACATCACCCTGATCAGCCAGGACAGCCTGCTCAGCGCCTTCGACGAGATACTCGCGGTGCTGACCCTGGCGGTGGCCGGTATTGCCGCGATCAGCCTGCTGGTGGCAGGCATCCTGATCATGAACGTGACCTGGATTGCGGTGAGCCAGCGCAGCGCCGAGATCGGCCTGCTCAAAGCCATCGGTGTGACGGCGGCGCAGCTGCGCCTGCTGTTCCTCGGCGAGGCGGCGCTGCTCGCCCTGGCGGGGGCGCTGGCGGGGCTACTGCTGGCCGAAACCTTGCTCTGGCTGGGGCGCCTGGCGTTCGATCTGCCGCTCTATGCACCCTGGTGGGCGCGGGTTAGCGCGGTGCTGCTGGCACTCGGCACGGCGCTGCTGTTCGCCTGGCTGCCGGCCGCTCGGGCCTCGGCGCTGGAACCGGTGGCGGCGCTACGCCCGCCGGGAGCGCACTGATGCGCTGGCAAGATGGTTTGCGGCTGACCAGCTCGGCGCTGACCTGTCGACCCTTGCGCAGCCTGCTGACCCTGCTCGGGATAGCGATCGGGATAGCCGCCGTGGCGCTGCTCACGGCCATAGGCGAAGGCGTGCGCGGCTATGTGCTGGAGAACTTCTCGCAGTTTGGTACGCGGATCATCACCGTGCGCCCGGGCAAGACCCAGACCAGCGGCCTCGGCGGTCTGCTCGGCAGCGTACGGCCACTGACTATCAGGGATACCGACGCCCTGCGGCGCTTGCCGCATGTCGAGGCGGCGGTGCCGATCATTCCGGGCAGCGGGGATATCCAGTTCGGTCAACTGAGCCGGCGCAGCGACATTCTCGGTGGCGGCCATCAGTTGGCGCAGGCCTGGCGCATGCAGCTGAGCCTGGGCGAGTTCCTGCCCGCGGCCCGTGACGGTCATTCGCCGCCCTATGTGGTGCTCGGCCATCAGCTGCGTGTCGAACTGTTCGGTGCACGCAATCCGCTGGGCGAACTGATCCGCGTCGGCGGCGTGCGTTTCCGGGTGATCGGCGTGATGGCGCAGAAGGGCCAGTTGCTCGGCTTCAACCTTGACGATATCGCCTACATCCCGGTGGATTGGGCCGAAAGCCTGTTCAATCGCACCGGGGTGGTCAAAGTCCATGTGGTGTTCGGTGCCGGCACCACTTCGCGAACGTTGAGTCGGCAGATTCGCCAGGTGCTTGGCGAACGGCACGGCGTGGAGGATTTCAGTCTGACCACCCAGGACGACATGCTGCGCAGCTTCAACCGCGTTCTCGGCACCCTGAGCCTGGCCATCGGTGCCTTGGGGGGTATTTCCCTGTTGGTCGGCGCCGTCGGCATTCTCACCATCATGACCACCACTGTGGGCGAGCGCACGGCGGAAATTGGCCTGTTGCGGGCGATTGGTGCCAGTCCGCGGCAGGTGCTCGGGCTGTTTCTCGCCGAAGCGACGCTGCTGTCCCTGGCCGGTGGTCTGCTGGGTCTGCTGTTGATGGGCCTCCTGCTCGGACTACTGCACCTGGCGATGCCGAGCCTGCCCTTGGCGCTGCAACCGCTGTATCTGCTGCTGGCGCTGCTGCTGGCGGCGGTGCTCGGCATTCTCGCCGGCCTGGCTCCGGCACTGCGGGCGGCCCGCCTGCATCCGGTGGCGGCTCTGCACAGTGAATAGTGGCCAGGCCAATGAGTCTGACGGGCTAGCTGTACGCTGCGTGACGATAGCGAACACGCCGGCGCTGGGCTGGTGATTTTTTTCGGGCTTTCACAGGTTTGGAGGTCACGCGGTCCCTTGTAGGAGCTGGCTTGTCGGGTCGCCGCATCGCAGCGATGGTCGTTAACGATACCGCGTGTAAACCGGATAAACGCGGCGCCCTTGAGTCCATCGCCAGCAAGCCGGCTCCTACAGGTATTGCGTGTTTCCCGGGATTGCGTGAAGAACCATTTTAATGGGTTGGCGGCGGCAAAAACTGAGTCCAACACCTGACCGCTTAGGGTCGATCCAAGTCATACAGCCAGTGCCCATGGCAGGATGCCTGCCTGGAATTCACCGGTTCGGTATGTGCTGTGGGCAAGATGAGGGCTTAGTTAACCATCACCTCGTCCAGTGCCTGCTCGAGGGTGCTGACCGTGCGCTCGATATTGTGCAGTTTTTCGAGTCCGAACAGACCGATGCGGAAAGTCTGGAAGTCGGCCGGCTCGTCGCATTGCAACGGCACGCCGGCGGCGATCTGCAGGCCGTGGTCGGCAAATTTCCTGCCGTTCTTGATGTCGGCATCATCGGTGTAGCTCACTACTACACCAGGGGCCTGAAAGCCGGCGGCGGCCACGCTTTTGATGCCTTTGCCGGTCAACATGGCGCGCACCCGATCGCCCAGTGCCTGTTGTTCGCCGCGGACCTTGTCGAAACCGTAGGCTTGCGTCTCGTTCATCACTTCGTTAAACCGCGCGAGGGAATCGCTGGGCATGGTCGCATGGTAGGCATGTCCGCCCTGTTCGTAGGCCTGCATGATCTGCAGCCACTTTTTCAGGTCGCAGGCGAAGCTGCTGCTCTGCGTCTGCTCGATGCGCTCGAGGGCCATAGCACTGAACATCACCAGGGCGCAGCACGGGGAGGCGCTCCAGCCTTTCTGCGGTGCGCTGATCAGTAGGTCGACTGCGCATTTCTGCATATCGACCCAAAGCGTGCCTGAGGCGATGCAGTCCAGCACGAACAGGCCGCCCACCGCATGCACGGCGTCGCCGACGGCCCGCAGGTAGTCGTCGGGCAGGATAATCCCTGAAGAGGTTTCAACGTGGGGGGCGAAGACAATCTGCGGCTTGTGCGCCGCGATGGCTGCCAGTACTTCGTCCAGAGGCGGCGGGGCGTAGGCAGCCTGGCGACCAGCCTCGACCGGTCGGGCTTTCAGCACCGTGGTGGCCGCCGGGATGTTGCCCATCTCAAGGATCTGGCTCCAGCGATAACTGAACCAGCCGTTGCGTATCACCAGGCATTGCTGGTCGGTGGCAAACTGTCGCGCCACCGCTTCCATGCCGAATGTGCCACTGCCCGGGACCACCGCAACGGCCTGGGCGTTGTAGACCTGTTTCAGGGTCCTGGAAATGTTCTTCATCACGCCTTGAAATGACTGCGACATGTGGTTGAGCGAGCGGTCGGTGTAGACCACTGAGTACTCGACCAGCCCCTCGGGATCGATACTGGGATATAGCTTTGACATGGGGTGACTCCTTTGGCAGAGATGTCAGTGGTATCGACCCTGCCCTAAGCCTTGGCAAATGACAAGATTGCCCGGGATTGAAATGCGACTTCTGTCGAGCGGCTGGCAGCACCTGTGGGCGGCAACTGGTTCTGGCTGCACAGATTGCGCCGCTTTCGACTGTGGACTCAACCCATGGCTGCCAATGGCGGCACGGGTCTGTCAGGCAAATCCAGTACGCAATCACTTTTTCGCTGGTTTACCGCTGGCCGGGATGTGCAGGTACGACATCACGCTTTCAGTCAGTTCGGTGGCCAGTTTGACCGCTTCTTTGTTGCGCGCCATCACGCCGGCGACCAGGCCTTCGATCAGGGCCAGCACGGCGATGTTGGAGCTGGTCAGCACCGGGTGATCGCAAGGCGCGAACAGCGTGTGCTCGGCAATGCCGGTGAGCGGCGAGGCGGGTGAGTCGGTAATTGCCAGCACCGTTGCGCCGCGTTCATTGGCGAAGCGTGCCAGTTGCAGGGTGTCGAGGGAGTAGCGCGGCAGGGCGATGGCCAGCAGCACGTCCTGGTCGGTGATTGCGGCCAGTCGGTACGCGGCGTTTTCGTTGCCGCCCTCCATGCTGATGGCCGTGGCGTCCGCACAGAAGGGCATCAGGGTCGAGGCGGCGAGGCCGGCGAAGTAGACGCTATTGCCAAAGCCCAGGATGTAGATTTTGCGTGCCGTGGTCAGGCGAGTGACGAAGGCTTCAAAGGTGTCGGCGTGGTTGTTGGTCACCGCCGTGGCCAGATTGCTGCTGGCGCTCTGGAGTTGTTCATGCAGGCCAAACGCGCCGCCCGGGCGGTGGGCAAGTTCGTTGCGCAGTTTGTCGACCGGCGAGACCATCTGCTGCAACGTTGCGACCAGTTCGGCCTTCATGCCGCTGTAGCCACCGAGGTCCAGCGCTTTGGCCAGGCGATTGACGGCGGCGGGTGAGGTCAATGTTGCGTGGGCCATCTCCTCGATGGTCAGCGTCGCGGCCTTGAGCGGATGACGCAGGATAAAGTCCGCCACCTTGCGCAGTGACGGTGGCAGTTCGGAAACGATTTCCGTGAGTTTGCGCATGACCGGCGCGGCATAGACCGTGGTGTCTTTCGATGGGGTGGGCATATCCGGCTCAACAGTTCCTGAGGGTGGGAGAAGGGCTGTGCCTGATGCCCTGACAAGGTTGGCTGGAGTGTATCCGAAGCCAGCCCTGTCAGGGCAGCGCCGAGCAGTGGGTGGGGGGTTACTTCAAGCTCCCGGCCAGAAACTGCTGGAGGCGTTCGGACTGCGGGTTGATCAGCACCTCACGCGGGTCGCCGCGCTCCTGGACGACGCCCTTGTGCAGGAATACCAGCTGGTTGGAAACCTCGCGGGCAAAGCCCATTTCGTGAGTCACCACCACCATGGTGCGGCCTTCCTGTGCCAGGTCCTGCATGACCTTGAGCACTTCGCCAACCAGTTCGGGGTCGAGCGCCGACGTCGGCTCATCGAACAGCATCACTTGCGGTTCCATCGCCAGTGCGCGGGCTATGGCCACGCGCTGTTGCTCGCCACCGGACATATGCGCGGGCCAGGCGTTCATGCGGTGCGCCACGCCGACTTTGTTCAAGTAGTGCTCGGCCTTTTCCCGTGCCTCTTTCTTGCCAAGGCCCAGCACATGCACCGGGGCTTCCATGACGTTTTCCAGGGCGCTCATGTGTGACCACAGGTTGAAGTGTTGAAACACCATCGACAGCTGCGAACGCATGCGTTGCAACTGCCTGGGCTCGGCCGCCTTCAGTCCGCCGGACTTGTTGGCCACCAGCTTGAGCGGTTCGCCATTGAGCACGATATTGCCGGCGTTGGGTTGCTCCAGCAGGTTGATGCAGCGCAGGAAGGTACTTTTGCCAGAGCCGCTGGAGCCGATGATGCTGATCACGTCTCCGGCCTGTGCTTGCAGGGACACGCCCTTGAGCACCTGGTGCGCGCCGTAGCTTTTATGCAGGTCCTGAACTTCAAGTTTGTACATGGTTTGAACTCTCTGGAATCAGTCGCTGAGCAAGCGACCCTGGCGAATGGGGGTAGAACCTGCAACCTTGGCCAGCCACAACCCCGGCTGGGCAAAGCGCAGCCGTTCGCGGGCATAGAGAATGCCGTCGGTGCTGGCGCGCACCACGCTATGGCGGTCGGTCAGCGGGTCGATGACCTCGAATAGCGGATCGCCAACCTTGACCTGCGCGCCCAGCGGTTGCAGAAAACTCACCACACCCGGATGGGGCGCACAGGCGTACTGCGCGCCAGCGAATGGCACGGCCAGGCAATGGCTCGGCGGTACTGCTGGCCAGTCACCACTGATCAGGCCTTGATCGGCGAGATAGCCGAGAATGGCGTGGGCGCTGTCGACGCATTGCTCGCGTTCGGTGTCCGCCATGCCACGCAACTCGATGGTGGTGGCGGTGCACGCCAGGGGGATATTGGCTTCAGGAAACCGCTCGGCCAGGCGTAGCCAGGTGATTGCGCAGGCTTCGTCGAAGGCACTGCCGCCGGCATCTTCGGCCAGCAGCGTGACCCCGGCGCCGAGGCGAGCGGCCAGGGACTGCAATCGCGGCCAGTGTTGCGGCATTGCGTACAGCAACATGATCGATTCGAAATCGCAGTGCAGGTCCAGCACCACATCGGCGTCACAGGCATGCTGCAGCAACAGGCGGCGCAGACCGTCGAGTTCCGAGTCCGCTGCCGGCATGGCGGCGAGGGCATCACCCATGGCGCGGCGGATGAGTGCGATGTTGGCGTCGGCATCGTCTGCCAATCGGCCTTCGAGCAGCGGTGCGATGGCATCGACCAACGCCGGGAAGTCGCGATTGAAGTTCTTGCCGCTGGAGAACTCGAAGCGCCCCTGATGGGTGGCCTGGAACATCTGGGCGATACCGATCGGATTGGCCATGGGCACCAACTCGATCACCCCGCTCAGGCGGCCTTGTGTTTCCAGTTCCAGCAGACGGCGCTTGAGTTCGACGGCGACGCGCATCCCCGGCAGCTCGTCGGCATGCAGGGACGCCTGGATGTAGGCTTTGCGTGGTCCGCTGCCAAAACGAAACAGCGACAGCTTTCGTTCAGTGCCCGAGGCACTCCACGGCAACAAATATTGAATGTGCTCCATAGCAGCTCCTTAGTGCTTGCGCGGTGCCAGATACGCCAGCCAGCGGCGCTCGGCCAGCTTGAACAGACGCACCAGGATGAAGGTCAGGGCGAGGTAGATAAGCCCGGCGGTGATAAACGCCTCGAAGGGAAGATAGAACCGTGAGCTGACTGTGCGTGCGGCGCCGGTGATGTCGACGAGGGTGACGATGGAGGCCAGGCTGGTGGTTTGCAGCATCATCAGCACTTCGTTGCTGTACTGCGGCAATGCCCGGCGCAAGGCCGACGGCAGCAGAATGCGGCGGTACAGGGTCAGGCGTGACATGCCCATGGCCCTGGCGGCTTCGATCTCGCCAGGGTGGGTGGATTTCAGACTGCCGGCCAGCAGCTCCGCGCTATAGGCACTGGTGTTGATCGCGAAGGCCAGGCAGGCGCAAAAAGTGGCACTGGAGAGGTAAGGCCAGAGCACGCTTTGGCGCACCGCTTCGAACTGCGCCAGGCCGTAATAGATCAGGAACAATTGCACCAGCATCGGCGTGCCGCGAATCACGTAGGTATAGAGCCAGGCCGGGAGGTTGATCAGCGGCGATCGCGACACCCGCATCAGCGCCAGTGGAATCGCCAATACCAGGCCCAGGGCCAGGGAAATCAGCAGGACTTTGAGGGTCACCAAGGCGCCGTTGAAGTACAGCGGCAGGTTTTCCCAGATCAGGTTGTAGTCGAGAATCATGGGCGGCTCCCCCTCACAATTCGGCGGCTTTGATGCCGACCGAGTAGTGTTTTTCCAGATAGCGCAGCACCAGCAAGGACAGGCTGGTGAGCATCAGGTACAGCGCCGCCACCGCGAGGAAAAACGTGAATGGCTCGTGTGTGGCATCCGCTGCGTTCTTGGCTTTGAACATCATGTCTTGCAGGCCGATCACCGAGATCAGCGCGGTGGATTTGGTCAGCACCAACCAGTTGTTGGTGAACCCGGGAATGGCGAAACGAATCATCTGTGGAACCAGGATTCGCCAGAACACCTGCGCACCCCCCATGCCATAGGCCAGGCCAGCCTCGGCCTGACCCTTGGGGATCGCCATGAAGGCGCCGCGAAAGGTTTCCGAGAGGTAGGCACCAAAAATGAAGCCCATGGTGCAGACACCGGCGATGAAGGGGTTGATGTCGATATAGCGGGTGTAACCGAGCGCCAGGGCAATGCGGTTCACCAGATCCTGGCCGCCGTAGAAGATCAGCAGGATCAACACCAGGTCAGGAATGCCGCGAATCAGGGTGGTGTAGCTTTCCCCGAGCATGGCCAGCCATTTGAGCGGCGACAAGCGAAAGGCCGCGCCGATCAGGCCCAGGGCAATCGCCATCGACATGGAGGTCAAGGCCAGGTTTATGGTCAGCCAGGCGCCATCGAGAATGCTCGATCCGTAGCCGTGGAGCATGATGAAGTTCCTCAAGCGAGCGCCGCGAGGCGCGCAAGACAAGCCCCGGAAGACGCCTGCAAAGGGCCGGCGCCGGGGCTGGGGTCAGGGGAGTAAGGCTTACTCGCCGTAGATATCGAACGCGAAGTACCGGGCCATCACTTGCTGGTACTTGCCGTTGGCGCGGATGGCGTCGATCGCGGCACTCAGGCGCGCAACGTTGGCACTGTCGCCTTTGCGCACGGCGATCCCGGCGCCCCGGCCGAAGTATTTCGGGTCGGTGATGTCGGGCCCTGTCAGTGCGAAGCCCTGGCCAGCCGGTGTCTTGATGAAGCTCTCATCGGTGTTGACGATGTCGGCGAGGGTGGCGTCCAGGCGGCCTGAGGCCAGGTCGAGGAAAGCCTCGTTCTGTGAGCCGTAGCGCACCACGACGACGCCGGCTTTTTCCAGTTGCTCGGTGGCAAAACGATCGTAGGTCGAGGAACGTTGCACGCCGAGTTTCTTGCCCTTGAGGTCCACCAGCGGGTCATTGATCACGCTGCCGGCCTTCATCGCGAACTTGCCTGGTGTGTGGTAGTACTTTTTGCTGAAGTCCACGGACTTCATCCGGTCTTCGGTGATTGACATCGACGACAGCACGGCATCGATCTTGCGCACTTTGAGCGACGGGATCATGCCGTCGAACTCCTGGATTACCCACTCGCACTTGACCTTCATTTCTTCGCACAAGGCGTTGCCGATGTCGTAATCGAAGCCGCTGACGTTGCCCTCGGGTGTCTTGAAGGAGAAGGGCGGGTAGGCGGCTTCGATACCGATACGCAGGCTGTCTTCGTCGGCATGTGCCAGAAAGCTGAAAGCGCATAGCGCCAGCGCACCTAGAAGTTCTGTCTTGTTCATATTGTTGACTCCCTGGAGGGCATTGGGGGGAAACGGGTGCCCGCCATCCGGGGTGGCGCGGTGGATCAGTCCTGTGATCGGTGGGACTATAAATGACACAATAAAAATCTATATGCAATACAACTGAAAAAAAACATATCAGTTTTGGGCGTAGTGAAGCGCGCCAGTGTCTGTTGGTGCAGGCACTCGTGAGCGGTTTTGTGGGGTATCACAAGGATTGTTTCGGGGCGGGTGGCGAAGGTTTGGAGAGGGGAGAAGCAGCGGCGGATGACGAAAAAAAC